>NZ_VPCW01000007.1:0-133670 GCF_013418015.1 Acinetobacter sp. YH12211 | reverse complement strand
AAAAAGTTGAGGATTTAGTGAATGGCTTATCAGCAACGGTCTATGGTGATAGAGGCTACATTAGCCAACCATTGAAAGAAACACTTAAAGAGCAAGGCATTGATTTAATTACTTATCCAAGAAAAAATATGAGAGTGACCTTATTGCCATTTTCTGATGAATTTCATCTACGACAACGTAAAAAAATTGAAACATTGATAGGATTATTGAAAGAAAAATATCACTTAGTTACGAGTAAACATCGTTCGATTGCTGGTTTTTTAGCAGGCGTATTTTCTTCACTATGTGCGTATCAACTTTGCCAAAAGAATAAGCCTAAAATTCATGTGATTAAATCTTTGGCTTATCCGTAACTGGGGTTATATTAACAATCAAAACTCAAGGAAAATAGTCCTTAGTTAAATCAAACGACACTTCATGTCGTGTCGCTTATATCTCTGACCTGAAGGACTGAGTTTTACGCTCCATTTGATAAAGCATGCTAAACTGCCAAACATAGGGATTAAACTGCGTTAACCATGTCAAATATCAATAAAAAGTTATTTAAGCGCTTACATTTAAATCATGCTTATGGACAGCTGATTGCACTTATTTTTGTGCCAATTATGGTTTTGGCATGCGTCGGCACGATGCTAGTTTTATCTGAAACCTCGAATGCCGCAAAAGCACAGCAGCGACAAATGGCAATTGCGATTTTGACCCGTTTTGAGTTGCCATCTGAAGCAGCTTTGCATCAACTGGCTAGCTTTCCGTGGAAGTACGAAGAAGCACGTACTTTTATGCAAAACATGATGAACGAAAAGCACTTGATTCGTACTGCACTGATTGATGCTTCTGGTACACGCCGTTTAAGCATGGGCTTTCAAGACCAAGCCGAATGGCCCAAATTCCCTAAAAATGCCGATTTTTTTGGCCCAATTCTGTATAAAAATAATCATGTGTATGGCATGCAAATTCAGCAAGACATCAACCGTCCTGCATGGTTGCTGATTGAACTGGACAATCAGCCATTACAAATTGCCCGTTATCGGGTCATGATTGTATTAATTGCCACAGGCTTGCTGACCCTGTTGTTGTTATTGCTGTGTCTGAATTTCTATTCACGACGCTGGATTGCACCCATGTATGAAATTCGCATGCAGCTACAACGCCTGAATGCCGATACGCTCGATCAACACATGGTCATTAACAGTACTGGCGAATTACGCTTACTGCAGCGGGATATTGCCAATGTGGTAAAACGCCTGCATTTCAGCTTTTTAGAACTCAAAGAACATACCGAACAAACCGAAGATGACTTGCGCCGCACCCTCGATACTTTGGAAGTGCAAAACATCACTTATCGTCAGGCACGTGACCAAGCGATTTCTGCCAACCAGTCTAAATCGGTATTTTTAGCCAACATCAGTCACGAACTCAGAACACCACTGAACAGTATTGATGGCTTTATTCACCTGTTATTGCGTCAGGAAAATCTTAGCAATGAACAGAATTTATATTTACAGACCATTCGTAAATCATCGGCGCATCTTTTAGCACTCATTAATGACGTATTGGATTTTTCTAAAATTGATGCAGGCAAACTGGAACTGGATACCGCACCCTTTGATTTAGAAGAAGCCATTTTTGATGTGATGGATATGCTCTCGCCTTTGGCTGCGCAAAAACACATCAACATGGCCTTTTATTTTGCCGATAACGTGCCGCAATATGTGCTGGGCGATGCTTTACGTTTCAAGCAAATTTTAACCAATTTAATTTCCAATGCGATTAAATTCACCCCCGATGGTGAAATTATTGTACGGGCGCGGGTAGAACATGACGATATTGGACAATGCTTAATTCACTTTAGCGTCCAAGACAGTGGCATTGGCTTAAGCGGTACAGACCGTAAAAAATTGTTTGAGTCTTTCTCTCAAGGTGATACTTCGGTCACGCGTCAATTTGGTGGTACAGGTTTAGGTTTGGCCATTTCCAAACAGTTGGTGCATTTGATGCAAGGTCAAATTGGCTTTGAAGACAATCAGGAACGCGCCCCAACCGAAAAAGGCTCGACCTTCTGGTTTACTGCCATGTTTGCGGTAGATGAAGCGCATGCACAGCAGCATCCAAACTTTAAAGAGATTCAGGTGGTGTCGTATTTGGCGCACCCTGCCACAGCGAATGTCTTGCGTCATTATCTTGAAAATTATGCGGTGCGACATATTGAAGCCGCTTCAATTTTAGATTTATTTAGCCGCTTAAAAGATGTATCCGACCTGCAAGACAATACTTGGTTGATTGTTGATCATAGTGGCGACACCGAAGCTTTATTAAAAGAAATTCGTACCCGTTATCAAGGTAACTTGGCAGTGTATGGCTATCAAATGGCGCTAGACCCAAGTCTGTTAAATGAATATCGTGCGCGCGCTTTGTATCAACCGCTCAGTCGTTCAGCCTTAATTGACTTACTCAACAATGAAAACAGTTTTGATGAACAGGAGTCTGCATCATTTGATGGTAAAGGCCTGCACGTTTTAGCGGTGGATGACCATCTACCCAACCTGATTGTACTCGAAGCCTTGTTGGGCGAACTGAATGTGACCACTACCAAAGCGCAAAGTGGTCAGGAAGCTTTGGGGATTTTGCAGCAACGCATTGAGCAGGGACAGCAACCATTTGACCTGATCTTTATGGATATTCAAATGCCTGTGATGTCGGGGGTAGATACCACCCGTGCGATTCGTTCTTTAGAATCGACTTTGGAAAATCACAAACGCTTACCTATTATTGCCCTCACCGCGCATGCTCTTGCCGATGAAAAGCAAAAATTACTCAAAGTCGGTATGGATGACTATGTCACCAAACCGATTCAGATTGAACAAATCATCCAAATTTTAACCCATTGGACCACGCAAAGTTTTAATAAGCCACCTGCAGTCGATAAAGCCATTGTGATTGAAGCGCTAGATCCACAGGTGTTGGATTGGCAACAAAGCCTAATGCTGGCAGCCAACAAAGAAGACCTTGCAGTGGATTTACTGAAAATGCTAGTGGATAGCTTTGCCACAGAATTACATGAAATTGAACAGCTGATTGAACTGGAAGATTTCCCACAACTCGAGCATGTGTTGCATCGTCTGTATGGTGCGACCCGCTATGTTGGCACACCGAACCTGCAAGAAGTAACAGGCTCATTTGAACAGTTTGTTTCGACCTTACGTAAAGAACGTCGTAAAGCCGATGATCTGTTTGTGCAAGAGGTCTTAAACCGTTATCAGGAATTACAAACCTGTATACAGCAAGTTGAACATGCGGCAGAACACATTTTTACCAAACACAATGCGGTGAGTTAGCCAACATCAAAGTGACATTCACCGCGAACGCCTCAACGAGAAGATACAGTTTGTAAGCACGACTCACCCAGCACTATTCACAAAAAAAAGTCACGTAATCAAAGGCAAGGTCGCAAGGCTTTGCCGTGACTCTGCTGTCATTTATCGCACTGCTGCCCATGTTATGCTTTGCCCAGTAAAAACAAGAGCTCACATCATGACCTTACTTCGTATCGAAAAAAATAATGGCATCGCCACAGTTTCCCTGAACCGCCCAGACAAACGCAATGCCATGAGTTTTGCCCTACTTAAAGAATTGGTGCGGACTGCCGAAAAACTTAAAAAAGACCGCAGCTTACGTTGTGTAATTTTAACAGGCGAAGCAAAGGTATTTAGTGCAGGCATTGACTTGGCCGACCTCAACAATCCACAAAACCGTGCATTTGCGGCTTGGGAATTAATTAAGCCAGGGCAAAGCCTGTTTCAAAAAGCATTTCTCGTTTGGCAACAATTGCCTGTACCTGTAATTGCTGCAATTGAAGGGTATTGTTTTGGCGCAGGGATGCAATTGGCTTTGGCTGCAGATATTCGTATCGCGCATCCTGACACGCAAATGTCGATTATGGAAAGCCGTTGGGGCTTAGTGCCTGATATGGGGCTAAGCCGTTCATTAAAAGGTTTAATTGGTTTAGACCTTGCCAAAGAACTGACCTTAACTGCACGTATTTTTGATGCCAACTATGCCAAAGAAATTGGCTTGGTCACGCATTTAGATGCAACACCTTTACAAAAAGCACAAGACCTTGCTGAAGAAATTGCACAACGCTCTCCTGATGCATTGGCTGCAGCCAAACAAGTGCTGGATGCTATGGAACATGCGCCAAATAAATCTTTACGTTTAGAAAAAATTTGGCAATTAAAATTATTGCTGGGTAAAAATAGCCAACTGGCACGTAAAAAGGACAAGAACCCTGAAGTGACCTTTGCACCGCGTCAGTTTTGATTCAGTTCAAACACAACAGACTTTGACCAAAGGCTAAATTGACATTTCAAGCCAGACTTGTACTGTAGGCAAAAACGGAGAATCAGCGCTATGCATTTTGATCGTGACACAAAAATCGCTTTTTTAGGTATGGGACTCATGGGTACGCGCATGGCAACCCGCTTAGTTCAGGCAGGTTTTGAGGTCGCGGTGTGGAATCGTAGCCCTGCGGCTTGCGAATCTGTGCTCAGTCTGGGGGCAAAGTCGCTGCAATTGAGCGAGATCGGACAATATCCAGTGATCTTGAGTTGCCTTGCCGATGATCATGCCGTCCAAGCTGTATTAGATCAAATTGAGCCATTTTTGACTGCTCAACAAGTCATTGTCGATTTTTCCAGTTTGTCTGTAGATCAAACCCAAAAGCTAGCGCAGCAAGCCAACCTCAAACAGGTCACATGGATTGACTCACCTGTATCGGGAGGCACTGCGGGAGCCGAACAAGGTAGTTTGGTGATTTTTGCAGGGGGTGATGGAAACACCATCGAAAAATTAAGCCCGATTTATGATGTGCTGTCACAACGTGTGACCCGTATGGGCGAAACAGGCACAGGACAAGCCACTAAAATCTGCAACCAACTGATTGTTGCTGCCAACAGCACCCTAATTGCCGAAGCTGTTGCCTTAGCAGGACAGGCAGGCGTAGACACCCGTTTACTTGCACCTGCTTTGGCGGGTGGTTTTGCCGACTCGAAACCGTTTCAGATTTTAACTCCACGTATGGCAACTCACAGTTTTGAGCCTGTGCAATGGAAAGTCCAAACCCTGTCTAAAGATTTAAACAATGCCTTACAACTGGCAGCGCAATTTCAGTTACAGATTCCTGTGGCAGAAAAAGCCCTTTCACAACTGCAAGCCCATCAAGCCAAGGGTTTTGCAGAAGCAGATTTAGCCACCATTATTCATCAGGTCGAAGCTTAATCGGCTTGATTCCTGATCCAACCTTTGCCTGCAAGGAGCACCTGCATGTCTAAACTGGCGGTTAATCTGTCGATGATTTTTACCGAAGTGCCTTTAATTGAACGCTTTGCCCTTGCACGCGAACATGGTTTTCAGCATGTTGAAATTCAATTTCCCTATGAGCTGAGTATTGAGCAGATTCAAACCCAACTCACACTCCACCAACTCAGCCTGTGTTTAATCAATGTCCCTGCGGGTGACCTCATGCAAGGCGGCAATGGTTTGGCGGGCGTACCCGGAAAAGAGATTGAATTTCATCATGCCTTAGAGTTAGCCATCCGCTATGCCACGGCATTAAATGTCCCTAGCGTCAATATTTTGGCAGGCAAACAACCTGTCGATGCCGATTTACTGCCTTGCTTAAACACACTGGCAGAAAACCTAAAACTGGCCTGCTCGATGCTCACTCAACATCATATTCAGCCTGTCTTTGAAATGATTAATGGCACCGACATGCCACGCTTTTTAGTACAAAATATTGCGCAAGCTCAAGAGATGCTAGAAGCAGTCAAACATCCTGCTCTTAAAATGCAATACGACTGTTATCACATGGCGATGATGGGTGAAGATGTGCTGAGCGCATTGCAAGAAAACATTCAGGATATTGGTCATATCCAGTTTGCCGACAATCCAGGACGCCATGAACCCGATTCAGGCGAGCTAGACTATACTACTATTTTCAAATGGTTACAGCACAGTGCTTATTCAGGCTATATCGCTGCAGAATACCGCCCAAGTCTGGCGTCAAATCAATCATTTGCATGGAAAGACAAATACTTTCCCTCAAATCAAAGTGGTTAAAATTAAACCGATTTGAAATTTCAGGCTAAAACAGCTATATTAGACGATGAATAATTTTAGGAAATTATACACCCCATGAATTTAGAACCATCGCCCGGCGCTTCTAATTCTCACGATCTTGCAATGAATACCCAAAAGCATGACGTACAAACTTGTCTTAAAGTTGTACATGAAGCTCTCCTTGATGTAAAAGCCAAAGAAATTGTTGAACTTGATGTCAGCAGCATCAGCAATGTTTCAGATGCCATTGTGATTGCTAGCGGTACATCAACTCGCCACGTAAAATCTCTTGCCGACAATGTTGCCGAAGAAGCGCGCAAAGCAGGCTTCCGCCCAATTGGTATTGAAGGTGAACGTGATGCAGAATGGATCTTGGTCGATCTTGGTATGGTAGTGGTTCACATCATGCTACCAACAGCGCGTAAATTCTACGACCTAGAAAGCTTATGGCGCACTACGCCTGAGTCTGTTGCTTAATACAACAGCTCACTTGAGCAGCCTTAAAGATACACAATAAGCGACTTTCAAATAAGTCGCTTTTTTAATGCAGATCTTTTGAAGCTCATATCCCTAATCATTTTTATATCGCATTAATCTACCCACCAAATATTGGTTTATATCATCCCCTACCCAATACATTGCTTCAAACCAATCCTATAAAACTCGCCCGAACTCAATCTGCCTGATCTCAATTAACCACTTTACATCAGCCATAAAAAAAACCGCCCGAAGGCGGTTTCATATCTGGAAACAGTGTCTTAGTGACCTGTACCGTTGATTGATTTAGTCATATCTTCCACAACTTTCTTGGCATCACCAAAGATCATCATGGTCTTGTCGTTATAGAACAAGTCGTTGTCTAGACCCGCATAACCTGTTGCCATTGAGCGCTTGATGACCATAATGGTACGTGCTTTATGCGCTTCAAGAATTGGCATGCCGTAAATTGGCGAGTTTGGATCGTCTTTTGCCGCAGGGTTAACTACGTCATTTGCACCAATCACCAACACCACATCTGTTGCCGGGAAATCTGAGTTGATTTCGTCCATTTCTAAGATGTCTTCATACGGTACGTCTGCTTCTGCAAGTAATACGTTCATGTGACCCGGCATACGACCTGCCACTGGGTGAATCGCAAAACGAACAGTTACACCTTGCTCTTTTAACAAGTTGGCCAATTCTTTGACCGCATTCTGTGCACGACCTTGCGCCATACCATAGCCCGGTACAATTACTACGCTGTCTGCATTTGACATCAAGAAGCCAGCATCATCAGCAGAACCTGAACGGTAGTTACGTTGTACTTGCGCACCCGCTGCTGCCGTTGGTGCTGCTGCACCGCCCATCGCACCACCAAACAATACGTTGATGATTGAACGGTTCATGGCTTTACACATGATGTAAGACAGAATCGCACCTGAAGAACCGACCAATGAGCCTGCAACAATCAGCATGTTGTTTTCAAGTGTGAAACCAATACCTGCTGCCGCCCAACCTGAGAACGAGTTCAACAATGACACCACAACTGGCATGTCACCACCACCCACTGGTGCAATCCATACCCAACCGAATGCCAATGCTAAACCTGTCATTGCCCAGAATGAAGTCATGTTGCCGCTCAGGAAGAAGTGAATCCCAAAACCGAGCATGGCAAGGAAAATTAACGCCTGAACAGGTTTTACCCATGCACCCGAAATAGTTTTTGCCCATTTCTTCGCCGCCAATTTACCGTATGCAAAAACAGATGCAGTAAAGGTAATCGCCCCCACGAAACAGCCCACAAACAATTCAAATAAATGAACTTTGCTCATTTCATGGAAAGTAATGCCATTTGTAGCCAACAAGTCTGGACCAAGTTCAATCAACTTGTTGTTATGAATAATCGCAGCAATCGCAATTAAAACTGCAGCCAAACCGACTAAAGAGTGCATTAACGCTACAGTTTCAGGCATTTGAGTCATTGGCACCGTACGTGCGCGGGCAATACCCACCACCGCACCTGCTGCCATAGCTGCCAGAATCATCCACACAACTGGATTGTCTGCCACAAAGAATGTAGTCAAGACTGCAATCGCCATTGCGATCATGCCGTAACGGTTGCCCGCAATCGCAGTTTTAGGCCCAGACAAACCACGTAAAGTTAAGATAAAGAGCACAGCCCCGATTAAATAGAACCAGTCTGCATATTCACGAATAAATTCCATGCATTAGCCCTCTTTTTTCTTTGCTTTTGGTTTGAACATTTCCAGCATACGTGCAGTCACTGCAAAACCACCGAAAATATTGATGCTTGCCAAGAACACAGCAATCGCACCCAGTACACTCACCACATTAATGGTTTGGAAATCGACACTGCCTTCTACACCCATGATTGGTAGACCAACAGTTTGAATCATCGCACCTACAATAATGATTGAAGAAAGTGCATTGGTTACTGCCATTAATGGCGTATGTAACGCAGGTGTTACCCCCCACACCACGTAGTAACCTACGAAGATGGCAAGGACAAAAATCGTAATTGTTTCAACCATGAGAATTCTCCTTAACCACGCTTTAACAGCACTTGACCGTTATGAGTGACCAGCAACGCTTTCTGAATTTCTTCTTCAGGATTCAATGCGAAGTTCTTGTCGTTATCAAATAATGTTTCAACAAAATTCAACACATTACGCGCATATAGTGCAGATGCTTCTGTCGATACAGTCGATGGAATGTTTGGAATACCCAAAATTTTCACACCATTGGCAGTCACTACAGTTTCACCGCATTGTGAACCTTCGACGTTACCGCCCGTTTCGACTGCCATATCTAAAATCACAGAACCCGGCTTCATTTTTGCCACAGTTTCCGCTTTGATTAAACGCGGTGCATCACGACCCGGCAATAACGCAGTGGTAATCACGATATCCGCATTAGAAACGGCTTTATCGACAATCACTGCTTGGTCTTTAATGTATTGTTCACCAGGCATCCAGCCATAACCATTTTTGGCAGCATCGGCAGCTTTTTGTTGTTCTTCTTCAGACATTGGTACGTCTAACCACTTACCACCCAAAGATTCCACCTGATCTTTTGCCGTTGGACGCAAGTCAGTTGCTTCGACTACAGCACCTAAACGCTTCGCTGTTGCAATGGCTTGCAAACCAGCAACACCCACACCCATGATCACAACACGCGCAGGTTTTACAGTACCCGCTGCCGTCATTAACATTGGGAACATGCGTTGATATTCTGCTGCAGCCAACAACACAGATTTATAACCTGCCAAGTTGGCTTGTGATGACAACACGTCCATATTTTGCGCACGCGACAAGGTACGTGGCAAAAGCTCTAAAGCAAATGCAGACACCTGAGCCGCAGCAAATTGGTCTAATTCAGTATTGCGGTAAGGATCAAACATCGCCACCACAGTGCTGTTCGGTGCAAGTTTTTGAATTTCTTCACCCTTTGGGGCACGAACTTTCAAAATCATTTGGCTACCGCGATAAGCATCATCTGTCATGGTCGCGCCTACTTGTTCATAAGCGCTGTCGATATAAGCGGCTTTTACGCCTGCACCACGTTCAATGACTACGCTATGACCCGCGCTAATCAACTTCTTTACTGTTTCTGGCGTCGCAGCGACACGATTTTCACCGACAACAGTTTCGGTTGGAATTCCGATCTGCATGAGCGTTCCTCAAGCTAGTTTTTCTTAAGTCAACATCGTGGATAACGATGCTTTCCCCTCAGGATAAGTTTTGTTGAATTTTTGGATTCTAATGCAACATTTTTAAATTACCACCCAATATTTATTTAATAAATACCCATATTTTGAACTGATGATTCATAAAAATATTGTTGCGAGATATAATTGATAAGTTTTGCTTCTTGAATATAAGTCTAATTATTCAGCAAAACTTCGATTTGAAGTGTCTAAAAGAAAAAAAGCGATGCTTTGAGCTTGCAGTTGACCACATTTAAATGAATTAAGCATTGATCATTCTGACACGCATTTCACTTAATTGGGAAAATCCGACTTAGCGCTAAAAGATTGCATATCTATACATTTAAGCGCTAAAAGCAAAAACTTAAACACCAAATTGACTTTTTTGACAATTTTTACACCGCACAACATGGTTCAATTTAGAAGTGTTTTGCGCATCTGAAAACCTTAGAAAAACCTACCTTTGCCTTATGAGTAAAACCGAATATTTGAAACAGTAAAACTTTTAAAAGAAGCTTGAATTTATTCAACTCAGGTCTAAGTTAAGTGCTGCTATTTTTTTCATTTTTTTTGTGCGTCATTTTGTCTGATGATGGATTTTCTCTGTTTTGCAATATTTTCAACTAATTTGCACCATTATCGTGCAAATCCCATTTACTCTACTTTTCACAAAATTTATGCCATCTCAAGCAGACCATCTGCATAAAATCGGCTATGCTTGCTCAAATACAGCACACACAGCTTGATCCATGCAGTCGCATCTGCCTTTATCTATCATGCAACTTGCATTTGTGTGCGCGGCATGTGTCACTTCTCTTGCATCCACCTTGCTCGACAGCATTTTTCATGATCAGACTTAACGCCACACAATGGGGCTCCATCTTTGCCTTATTTGCAGCCTTTTTGTTTAGTACCAAAGCCATTTTTATTAAACAGGCTTATGCACTTTCACCGTTGGTCGATGCAACCGTACTCATGGCTTTGCGCATGGCAAGTGCCCTGCCTTTCTTCTTGCTGATTTGTTGGCTCAATCGCCATCACAGTCGCAACATCTCTACACGCAATTGGCTGCTGCTGATCTTTGCAGGTCTGATGGGCTATTATTTTTCTAGCTGGCTGGATTTTTTAGGGCTGATGTTCATTAGCGCTTCATTAGAACGCATTATTCTGTTTTTATATCCAACGCTCACCGTTCTGGCTTCGAGCGTAATGTATCGGCAGAAACTGAGCTGGCTGAGTCTGTTTGCAATTGCTCTGAGTTATGGCGGAACAGTGATTGTGATGTTACAGGAACAGAGCAATACCCCACATGACACGTATTTTTGGTTAGGCAGTAGTTTGGTGTTCGCCAGTGCAGTGTGTTTTGCAGGCTATTTATTGCTGACCAAAAGCCTGATTCAGCATTTTGGTTCATGGAATTTTACAGGTCTGGCTTTAAGTATTGCCTGCATCGGTACGCTTACGCATTACAGTTTGGTCACACCGAATCCACTGGGACTGGTGCAACAACTGCCTGTAGAAGTGCTGGGCTATGGCATAGCTTTAGGGATATTTGTCACAGTCTTGCCCACCTTACTCATGGCGCACAGTATCGCCCGTTTAGGTGCGGCACAATCGGCCATGATTGCTTCAATTGGCCCCATCTTGACGATTCTATTGGCCACAGCATTTTTAGGTGAACATCTAAATGGCATACAATGGTTCGGCTGCATGCTCAATATTGTAGGCGTGATGATGATCACCTTGTCCAAAAACAAGTTCTCTCATTAAGTTAAAGGCGACATCCTGCCACTAATGAAGTTGAATATTGGATTCAATCTTTGAGCTACTGCAACCCCGTTTTACCATTGACCTTAGGATAATTATGAACACTGCACCCGACATCAGCCAAGATAAAACCCTGCTCTGGTTGATGGCGATCGCCTGTGGTCTATGCGCGGGGGCGAATTATTATTGCCAACCGCTGATTTACTCGATTCATCAATCTTTCCAAATTCCGCAATCCCAAGTGGCATTGACAGTGACTTTTGCACAAGTGTCTTATGCTCTGGGTTTATTATTCATTGTGCCCATGGGCGATATTGTCAATAAAACCAAATTCATTCCCTTATTGATGTTTTTGGCCTCGATTGGCTTATTTTTATGTGCCTTTTCCAGCAATTTAAGCATGCTATGGATTGGCACGATTATCACAGGGCTGTTTTCAGTTGCAGCACAAGTCTTAATTCCCTTTGCCACCATGACCGTAAAACCTGAAAAAATGGGTGAAGTGGTCGGTTTATTGATGAGTGGTTTATTGGTCGGTATTTTACTTTCGACCAGTTTGGCAGGTTTGCTGTCCAACTTATTCCATTGGAAAGTGATTTACCTGATTAGCGGTGTGCTGATGCTTTGCATTGCCGCGGTACTCAAAGCACGCTTACCCTTTATCTCAACCAGCAAACTCAGCTATTTGGCCGTGTTTCAGTCTATGGGCAAACTCATTTTAGAAGAACGTCGTTTGGTCTATCGTGCCTTGCTCGGTGCGTTTGCTTTTGCAGCGATGAGCGTGTTGTTTTCCACCATTGCAGTATTACTCAAATCCAGTTTTGGCTTAGCTGACTTTATGGTGGGCATTGTGGCAATGGTGGGTGTATTCGGTGCTCTTTCGACCAAACACGTGGGGAAAATTGCAGATCGTGGCTATGTTACAGCGCTGACGTGGGGTGGTTTGGCGCTATTGGCAATCAGTTGGGTCTTTCTATACAACGGACAATTTAGCTTATGGAGCTATATTCTTGGTTTTGGCTTAATTAACCTTGGGCTTGCCACCGTACACAGCAGCAACCAAAATGTAATTTTTCGCTTACGCCCCGATGCCAAATCGCGGATTAACTCAATTTATATGACCAGTTATTTTACTGGCGGTGCTTGTGGTTCTGCCTTGGGAATCTATGCATGGCAACACGGTGGATGGTTATGGAGTTGCCTAGTTGGTTTGTGTTTTGTTACCGCCGCAATGAGCTTTGCCCTACTCGACTGGCAGCATCAACGTCAACACACCGCCATGCCTTAAACGCTGCGATTACAATCAAGCAAGTCGCTTAAGACATTTGCATCACAGGGTAAAATGGCTGACTCAATTCCACATTTTCTAAATTTTCCAATAAGATTTGGATAAAACACGGCATCAACGCACACAGTAAAGTATTGGCATGGCTGAGTTGTTTGCGGTTGATTGCACTGTTATAAGTTGCACCACCTTGTAAAAGTTGCTGCTGTAACGTCAATAAGCGCTTAAACAAACATGCCAAAATTGTAGCTGAATCATGGATGTGCAATGCCTGCATAATCTGCTGTTTCTCTGCTTCATAATCTGCACGCCATTCAGCTTCAGTCATTTTTTGATTACGCCAATCCCAAAAACTTTGATACAAATAAGGGTTGGTCAGCAACACCTCTAAACTTTGTGGATATTTTTCCCAAATAATTCTCGCCATGCGCTGATCGACATCTTTTTGATACATGCGCTGCACAAATTGCTGCAAAGTCTGTTGTGTATGCTCTGCCGTCTGACCTTGCGCATACAAGGCACTCAACGCCACCCATGCTGTCATAAATTGCATATCGACATCATCATGAAACTCAATGGCTTTTTTCCACCAACTTAAACTGCGCTGCATGCGTAAATTAAATGCCGTTGAAAATTCATTTTTCTTAGTTCGATAAATTTCTTCTAATACCAACATTTTATTTTCCCTCTTATGCTGCGTTATCCTATCTTTTCAACATACTAAAAAACGGCTACGCATACAAATACTGAGCAGTTCCGCTTTAGCATCTACGGTTGCGCTGCTTTGTTCATAGCGAACAAAGCAAAGTTAATGCCAATGGATGTGGGTTGGGGATACTGTCGATTTTCACTTAAACCCCGTATAATGCGCGGTCTTGTGCTTTTGTTTTTCAATTCAGGTGGGTTATGACACGTGCCATCCAAACTTTACAACCTCGCATTTCGGTTGCCCCTATGATGGATTGGACTACCCGCGATTACCGTTTTTTTGCACGTTTATTTAACCCCAATATCATTCTGTATACTGAAATGGTGACCACAGGCGCAATTTTATTTGGTGATGCCAAGCGCCATTTAGATTACAGCAAGGAAGAACATCCAATTGTCTTGCAGTTGGGCGGTTCAAATCCGAAAGACCTTGCGACCTGCAGTAAAATGGCACAAGACTGGGGTTATGATGAAATCAACCTGAATGTTGGCTGCCCAAGTGATCGAGTACAAAACAATAAAATTGGTGCGTGTTTAATGGCAGAACCAGACTTGGTGGCAGAGTGTATTGCCGCCATGCGTCAAGCTGTTGATATTCCTGTGACCGTAAAACATCGAATCGGGATTGATGACATGCACTCTTATGCAGAGATGCTGCATTTTGTGGATACCGTGGCTCAAACAGGTTGCAATAACTTTATCGTGCATGCCCGAATTGCCTTATTACAAGGTTTATCGCCTAAAGAAAACCGCGAAGTACCACCGCTGCGTTATGAGGATGTGTATCGTCTAAAACAAGACCGCCCCGAATTGTTAATTGAAATTAATGGCGGAATTAAAACCTTGGCCGAAACCCAACAACACCTCAAGCATGTCGATGGGGTGATGATTGGTCGTGAAGCCTATCACAACCCTTATTTACTGGCAGAGCTTGGGCAGTTGTCGGGGCTAGAATTGCCTGACCGTTTTGAGATTATGCAACGCATGTTGCCGTATATTGAACAACGTCTGCAACAAGGTGCGCCACTTTCCGTCATTACTCGCCATATTTTAGGTTTATTCCAAAACCTGCCAGGTGCACGTAAATGGCGTCAAGCCTTAAGTGGCGGCAATGCCAAAACATTTGCCGATGTAGAGCAAGCATTGGTCAACATTCAAGCAGCAATGCAGCGTACGGAAGACTATTTAAAAGAGCAACAGCTACAACGACCTACTGAATAAAGTCATTGACGATGTACAAAATCAAAGAATTTTTTATAAGCCATGCCTCGCATGGCTTTAATTTATGTATTTTTAGCCTGTAAGGCATCTAACTTTTTCAACACTTCTGCAACAGCTACCATTGCAAAACTGGACGTGACCACCACTGCCGAACCATAGCCGCCACAGCGCAAGCCTGCGCTTGGACAAACATCAGCACTGGAAAATGGATTGTCGATGGAATACACACAGGTAATCCCAAACTTTTCTTTTGGCTTTTTACAAATACCTTTGCTGCGTAATTGGGCGCGCAATTTGGCCAACATTGGGTCTTGTTCGGTTTTAGATAAATCTGCCACCTGAATTTTCAACGGATCAAGTTTTCCACCTGCACCACCCGAAACAATCAGCGGAATCTTGTTAAAACGACAATGCAGCATCAAAGCCAGTTTAGCTTTTACGTCATCAATACAATCTAAAATTAAATCAGGTGCAGTCGCCAATAAGGCTTTGACGTTGTCTGGACTGAGGTAATCATCAACCAAATTAATTTTGATACGTGGATTAATAGAACGGCAACGCTCTGCCATGACATTAATTTTTTCATGCCCCAAAGTTGAGCTCATGGCAGGCAATTGACGGTTAATGTTAGATGCTGCGACCACATCCATATCCACCAATGTTAGTTCACCGATACCTGTACGTGCCAACGCCTCAACTGCCCAAGAGCCGACACCGCCAATTCCAATCACCATGACATGACTTTGGGCATAATGCTGAAAAGCACTGTCGCCATAAATCTTGGCCACACCCGCAAAACGGCGTTCATATTCATCATCTTGAAGAAGGTCTGTCATGCTGCAATCAAATCTAATTTCAAAGTGTGGGCATTTTACTGCGTTTCGCAGACTTCGTGTTGTTTCATCTAAAGTTTAGGCAAGTCTAATATTTGAATGCTATTCTGCCAAATCTGTGCGGCTAAAGTTTGCGGTGCAATATCTAAACAATCCGCTAAACCTTCAAGCACATAAATCAGGTTCGCAGGGGTATTTCGGGTTCGTGATTGAGTATCTGTCTGACAACATAAAGGCGTCATATCGGGGCAGTCGGTTTCCAAAACCAAATGTTCAGCACCAATTTCCTGCACAACACGGCGCAGTTTTTTTGCATTGGGATTGGTAATCTGCCCTGTCACACCAATTTTAAAGCCCAATTTGATCAGTGCTTTGGCTTCTTCTACCCCACCGCTAAAAGCATGTGCAATGCCACCAAACTGAAATTGTTGTTGTTTGAGTATTTTTAAGGTTTCGGCATGGGCCTTACGAATATGTAGCAGTACAGGTTTTTGTCGATGGCGTGCGATTTCCAATTGCGCGGCAAAAAAATCTTGCTGCTTTTGAAACGCTTCAGGCTGTTTATGTTCAACCAAAAAAGTGTCTAAGCCAATTTCACCCACCGCGACACAATGCTGTTGTTGCAAAAAATGTTCTAAATCTTGTAAATGTTGGTCTTGATGTTGTTCGATATAAAAAGGATGCAAGCCTGGTGCAAGATGACTTTGTGGCACATGCTCAAGTTGGTTTAAAAACTGTTGTGTAGAGATTAAATCTTGAAAACGTGATTGTACAAAGCCAATCAGTACCAAATGTTCTACGCCTGCTGCCTTGGCCGCATACGCCAATTGCTCCCGATCTGAGTCAAAATCAGGTACATCAAAATGGGTATGCGTATCAAACAGCGCAATGCTCATATTAAGATTTCGCTTTGGTTGTGTTTACTGCACTGGCTTCGGCAGATTTTGCGGTTGCTTCAGAGGCTGCTTCTGTTACAGGCAAATACGCAGCTTTTAAAATCCCCTGCAGTTCTGCATACGGAATGGTTAAACGCGGTAAACCAACGACATAAGGGCCTATTTCATATTCTGCGTATTGCAGAATTAAACCCTGTTGACCTAAATAGTAATTTTCCGACAGCTTAAATTTCCACGCTTGTTCATATTCTTGCACATTGGTGGAAAGTTCAGATGCGATGACCCATTGTTTAAACGCTTCGTAGGCTTTGCGCTCCAATTGTGGACGCTGCTTCTCTAACAGAATGTCATTTAACAATACTAATTTTTTCTGTTCTAAATCAAAATTATAGTATTGCTGTGCCGATGCACCATGCGCTCCGCCCAAATAACTACTGCTATTCAGTACCACGGTTGCCAAAGGCTGATCTGCATTCAAAATTTTAGGCTTAATCATCAAACTGATTTTATGATTTGAGCTTAAAGCTTTCAGTTCCTGATCAAGTACCAAAAAGCTTTGCACATAAGGCACAGTTTGTTTTTCTAATTTTTGCGCCAAAGTTTCCACTTGTGCAATGGCTGCTGCAGTGGGGTTGCTGGCAGGTGCATCTGCAGCACTGGCTGCTGTATTTTCACTGGCTGCATTCTCAACTGCTATAGCCTCAGAAGCCGCCTGCTGTGGTGCAATTTCTAAAATTTGTGCCAATTCTTGAATAATTTTCTGATCAATAAAATGGTCGATAAAGGCCTGATTACTATTCAAACGCTCAATTGAAATTTCAGGGCAGTTATTCCCTTCACATTTAGGCAACGACAAATTCAGTTTTTCAGTATCCCCGACCAGTT
This sequence comes from Acinetobacter sp. YH12211, assembly GCF_013418015.1. Lineage (NCBI taxonomy): Bacteria > Pseudomonadati > Pseudomonadota > Gammaproteobacteria > Moraxellales > Moraxellaceae > Acinetobacter > Acinetobacter sp. YH12211. Next base: position 116,255 of record NZ_VPCW01000007.1, on the reverse strand, counting down.
TTAAGCTTTGTTGTTCCGCCTGCGTCTGCTCTGGCTCGACTGTTTCTGGTTCGGTTTTCTTTGGCTGACATGCAGTAATCCCTAGCGTTGTAATTAAAATAATGATCGCCAAAATACTTTTATTTTTCAACATGGATCCAACCTTGATTTCATCTATTTTTGCTTGTCACCGTACTCACCTACTAAAACATAGATGGATAGATGTCTGCTTTTAAAACTTGTTGTGTTTGTGCTTTGCTTAGGTAAATATCTAACTGCGTGCCATCTTTGACAATTTCATGGGTGCGATAATGCAATCCTAAGCCCTGATCATCAAAAAACCAATCTGCCTGCCCCCAGTATAATTTGGCAGGTGCTGCTTTTTGCACGTCACTGCTTTGTGTTTTGAGCCAATCCTGATAGGCCTGCTGTACAAAAGTATTCATACGGGTTTGTTGTTTGGCATCAATCACATCTAAAACAGACAAGGCTTTTTGCTGCTTCCGATCTGCCACAAAGAAATAATAGCGTTCCTTGACTTGCGTGCCTTCCTGTTTGCTATCTACCCCGACTTGCAACAAAACATATTGATTGCGTTGATATGCCATACGGGTGTACATCGCCAATTCATAAGCTTTATTTTGATCTAATTGTGCCTGCCAAGCATCGGATTTTTTCACATAGGCATCTACGGCTTGCTGCAAATTCATGTTTTGTTTTAAGCCAATTTGGTCTTGAATCACCATGGCCTGATTTTTTGCAATCCAACTGTTGAGCCATGTATCTTGGGTATTTAAAGTTTGTACTTCTAATTCAATGCAGTTTTTATTTTCACAAAATGGCAAGGCAATTTCTGCTGCCTGTTGCTTGATATTCAAATACGGTAAAACATCCGCTTGATCTTTCTGAAAAATAGACGTTTGCTCATCTGAGTTTTGATCTTGTTTAGATGAGTCACAGGCGCTAAGCAAAACCATCCCGCTCAAAATTGCACCCAGATAAACCGATTTTTGCTGCATGATTTCCCCAATTCACTTATCAAAAATAATCTTTAATCTTTTACCGCCCCCATAATAAAACAGCTTCCTAAAGAAGCTGTTTTAATTTTGAAACTTTTAGCAACGCTGAACATTCATCTACGCTACGCTGATCGCACCTGCCAGATCAAACATTAGCAACGGCTTAGTGCTCGCGTGTATTTCTAAACTCAATGTCAGGGTAACGCTCTTGCATTAACTGTAAATTCACACGGCTTGGCGCGAGATAAGTTAAGTGACCACCACCATCGACAGACAACTGATCGTGGGCTTTTTTCTTAAATTCGTTAAACTTTTTCTCATCGGCACAAGACACCCAGCGTACCGTGTTGATGCTGACAGGCTCGTAAATACAATCGACTTTGTATTCTTCTTTCAGGCGATAGGCGACGACTTCAAACTGTAGCACACCAACAGCACCTACGATTAAATCATTGCTGTTTTGTGGCATAAAGACTTGCGTTGCACCTTCTTCTGAAAGCTCTTTAAGGCCTTTTTGCAGCTGTTTGGACTTCAATGGGTCTTTCAAGCGTACACGACGGAACATTTCAGGTGCGAAGTGCGGAATCCCTGTAAATTGCAACTTTTCACCCGAAGTGAAGGTATCGCCAATTTGAATCGTCCCGTGGTTATGTAGACCAATAATGTCGCCCGGCCAAGCTTCTTCGAGGTGCTGACGGTCACCTGCCAAGAAGGTCAAGGCATCGCTGATACGTACATCTTTATCAATACGCACATGCTTCATTTTTAAGCCTTTTTCATACTTGCCTGAACAGATTCGCATGAAAGCAATACGGTCACGGTGCTTCGGATCCATATTGGCCTGAATTTTAAAAACAAAACCACTAAAGCCTTCTTCATTGGCTTCTACAATACGGTCTTGCGTTGGATGTGCTTTTGGCGGCGGCGCATATTCACTGAATGCATTCAATACATGATCTACACCGAAGTTACCCAAAGCAGTACCAAATAGCACTGGTGTTTGACGACCCGCTAAAAACTCTTCACGGTCTAAAGGCTCATTCGCCATTTGTACCAATTCAAGTGATTCTTCAAATGCCGCCCATGCCAATTCACCTACTTTTTCACGTAGGTCTGCATGGTTATAGCCATCACGTACTTCAATTTCAGGAATGGTTGAACCAAAACCTGATTTGTACACATAAAACTTTTCTTCGATGAGGTTAAACACCCCTGCGAAATCACGCCCTGTACCCATTGGCCAAGTGATTGGCACACACTTAATTTTGAGGACATTTTCAATTTCATCCAACAACTCTAATGGTTCACGAATTTCGCGGTCCATTTTGTTGACGAATGAAATGATGGGTGTGTCACGCATACGACACACATCCATTAATTTAATGGTACGGTCTTCGACACCTTTCGCACCATCAATCACCATCAGTGCAGAGTCCACCGCAGTTAGAGTGCGGTAAGTATCTTCAGAGAAATCTTCGTGCCCTGGGGTATCGAGCAGGTTAATCATTTTGTCTTTATACGGGAATTGCATCACCGAAGTTGTAATGGAAATACCACGTTCTTTTTCCATTTCCATCCAGTCAGATGTTGCGCCACGATCTGACTTACGGCTTTTTACCATCCCTGCAACTTGAATGGCTTGTCCCCATAACAGCAGTTTTTCTGTCATGGTGGTTTTACCAGCATCGGGGTGGGAAATAATCGCGAAAGTACGTCGCTGTGCGACCTGCGCCGCTAACTCATCTTTAAAACTCATGCAAGACACCTACTGCAGAACCGCAGTGTATAAGATCAAAATGATCAATATGAAAAATTGGCGTAATTGTAGCAGATTTGAATCAAATTTTATTGATTGTTGATATGTTCTAATTTATCCACAACTGAGAATATAGTTATTTTTTCAATCTATACTTTTGCTTTTGGCTTTTCGGTTTTTCTGGAATCGTACGTTCAATCAAACCTACTTCTATGGCAGGATTCATATCGTTCTTTTGGAATGTTGCGCTATGAGTTAAACCTAACAACTGCATCAACTCAGCCAAACTATATTCATCTTGTTTCATCACTGAAATTAAACGCTGGACTTGGTCGCTCACTTGTACGCTATCTTGAGCGGTAGCATGATCGCTAGCTTAAGCCGAATGTTTAAACAGCTCTTCTAAACGCTCAACATCCATTGGTAAGCCTAATAAGTAGCCCTGTAATTGCTGACAGCCTAAACGGGTTAAAATCTCAGCTTGCAATGGCGTTTCCACCCCTTCAGCGGTCACAGTTAAACCCAGTTTAATGGCTAACTGAATAATACTTTCTAAAATTAATTCTTCTTTGCTGTCCAAACACAAATCTAAAATAAAAGCACGGTCAATTTTCAACTCATCGACTGGCAATTTTTTCAAATACAAGAAACTCGAATGTCCTGTACCAAAATCATCAATCGCCAATTGAATCCCCATTTGACGCAAACGCTCAAAACTACGAATACTCGATTCAATATGATGCATTGCTGTACTTTCAGTCACTTCAATCATCAGGTGATGGGGTTGAATCTCATAGCGTTTAAACAAGTTTTCTAACGTCGAAAATAAGTGTTTATGTTCAAACTGCACTGCCGATAAATTCACAGCCACAGGAAATAACGGTGCACCCGATCTTTCCCAAATTTGAATTTGTTTAAAGGCTTCTTCTAGCGTCCAATAGCCAATTTGAATAATCAACCCCGTCTTTTCAGCCCCTTTAATAAACATATTTGGGGTAAGTAAACCATGTACGGGGTGATACCAACGAATTAAAGCTTCTACGCCACAAATTTTATGGTCAGCGGCTTTAAACTTTGGCTGATAGAACAACGCAAATTGTTGTTGTTCAACCGCTTTATATAAATCATTAATCAACTTACTTTGGCTTTTGGCCTCAAGTAACTCCAGATCATAATTAAATACCGAACTGGTGTTACGCCCCTGATATTTAGAGGTCAGCATCGCCGCATCAGCATTCATTAAAATATCTTGCAAATTGGTGCCATGCTCTGGATACATCGCAATGCCAATACTGCCTGAAATATTAATGACCTTGCCTGCAATTAAGAAACTTTGCTGAATCAGTTCTAATATTTTTTCAGAAATGAGCGTGGCTTCTGCGATATCGGTATGTTCAATCACCAAAAGAAATTCATCGCCACCAATTCTTAATAACTGGGTATTTTCGCCCAAGTGGGATTGCACACGTTTAGACAACTGAATCAGCAATTGATCGCCAACATGGTGTCCAAATACGTCATTCACCGCTTTAAAGCGGTCTAAGTCGATATACAAAAACGCAATTTTAGTATTTTTTTGCCGATGCTCAGAAAAAAGCAATTGTGCATATTCGGCTAAATATAAACGGTTGGGCAATTTGGTCAGGTTATCTTTGACTGCCTGATTGGCCAATTCACGGTTGGCTAAAGACAATTGTCTGCTTTTTTCTTCTAAGCGCAGCTCCAGCAGAGATACGCCCACCGCAGCAGCAAAAATCAGACTGGTCACTAAAATAACCACCAACAGAGCTGGCCCTTGCCCGATCTGGAAGTGCCCTGATTGAGGCAAATCTGCTGTAGAGTAAAAATGCAGTGCTTCCATGCCTATATAGTGCATGGCAACAATGCTCAGACTCATGAGCACCGCAATGAAAATTTTATATTGTGCCTGACGCCCCATTCTGCACTTGGAATGAAACATAAACCAAAAGGTAAGTATTGCACCGCCAATGGCCACTAATACAGACAGTAAAACAATCGTGGGATCATAATAACTACGGTAGCCTTCTACCTGAATTCCCATCATGCCCGTATAGTGCATGCCTGAAATGCCCAACCCCATCAAAATGCCGCTCAGGATCAAACGCGCCACAGGCAGGGTCGATTGCGTGGTCAGCCAAACCGCAAACGTAGAAGCGATAAATGCAATAACAAAAGATAGGGTCGTAAAGCTAAGATCAAATTGATACGGTGCAGGTAACTGGCATGCCAACATGCCCACAAAATGCATACTCCACACTGCCGCACCCAGCAGCAAACCACTCATGATTAATGCAATTTTTTTTAGTTGTTGTCGTACATTTTGAAAAAGCATTTGCTCAACAGACACTGCAAAATAGCAGGCCAACACTGAGATTGCTACCGAGCCGATTACCAAGCTCAGATCATAATGTACATGCATCATTAGATGTATCCATCTCTGTCATATTATATTGTTTTTCGGCTACTCAATCTCACACTCTCTTATAAATAATAACTAAAAAGCAACCTGAACGACGGATTGATCTAGCAAAGACTGCATTGACTTAAGAGTCTAATACTATTCCGCTTTGGTCAATAGTCAAATATATAATATGTCATCATGAAATAATGGCAATTCAAAACTGCTAAAAATAGCTGTCTGACTCAAAGCTATATGCATCTTGTCACTTTACTTTTCGCTTTAGGATGAAAAAAACCAGCAACTTTTAGCTGCTGGTTCTATTTGATTAAGATTCTAACATTGTTTTAAGGTTGATTCGGCTCAGAAACACCTTTTTGTAACATGGCATAGTCTTGCAACACCTGCGCTGCTTCAATCACAAAAGCTTCTTCCTCAGGTAAAGCAGGGCGTTGTGCCGCTTTCATTTTGGCACGCGCTTCTGCCAAAGCATCAATAGATGCCTGATAGCTTTCCCAATTAGCAAATGGTTTCAAACCTGTTTCCTGACGGCGTTTGTTTTCCGCAGTCAGCGTTTGTTGCTCCAAAGCTAACAACTCTGCTCTGCGTTGTTCAATATCTAACACAATGCTTTTGCGATCTTCAGTTTGTTTGGCAATTTGCTTACGTTGTTCCAAATATTGAAATTGCGGATCAAGCGTGACACGTTGCTGTGACAATTGCCCTAGCTTGGTGATGTACGGCTGTACTGAACCTTCACGCTTAAATGGTGCAGTTGGAATAGTATCCCACTTCAAAGCATTTTTCGCTTTGCGTTCACCAAACTCCTCATTGTAAATATCCACCAGTTTAATGTCAGGAATCACACCTTTGTTTTGGGTACTTCCACCTGTAATACGGTAGAACTTACGTTGAGTTAAGGTCGCCTGCCCATAGGCTAAGGTGTCGAGTTGTACCTGCGCTGTACCTTTACCTGTGGTGGTGCTACCAATCACAATCCCGCGCTGATAGTCCTGAATTGCAGCAGAGTAAATTTCACTGGCCGAAGCAGAAGCAAGGTTAATCATCACTGCCAATGGGCCTGCATAAGTCTGTGCACCGCCATCGTCATCTTCAAATACGCTCACGTTGCCATTGCCATCACGAATTTGCACTACAGGGCCTGATTTGATTACTTGCCCAAGCATACGTGCCACTTCTTCTAGTGAACCGCCAGGGTTGTTACGTAAATCGACAATAATCCCTGCGACATTTTTGGCCGCCAAACTTTTCAGGGCATTGTTGGTATCTTCCGACACCGAGCGATATTCATTACCTGCACGACGCGCACGGTAATTCAAATAAAACGATGGAATTTCAATCACACCATAGGTATAAGTTTGACCATCACGTTTGATGTCAATCGTTCGTGAGCGAACTCCCGCATCTTCTTCCTGAATCACATCACGCACAATGGTCACATTACGCGCCTGATTCATCGCCGCACCCGCACCCAACAAACGCACAGTGACTTTGGTGCCACGTTTACCACGAATCAGCCCAACAATTTCATTACTCGGCCAACCCACAACATCCACCATTTTTTCGCCATCTTGCGCCACACCAATAATGCGGTCACCCGATTTCACCTGCCCTGTTTTACTTGCAGGGCCACCTTCAACAATGGTTTCAATTTTAGTGTAGTCTTCATTGCCCCGTTCAGGACGAATCGACACCCCAATTCCTTCAAGCTGCAAAGTCGTTTGACGGTTCAGCTCCATCGCATCGACAGGTGGGAAATAATTGCTGTGCGGATCATAAGTCAGCATCATCGCATTCAAAGTTTTATCCAGCACGTCATCGCTCTTTAAACGATCCATTCGCTCTAACTGGCGGGTATAACGCTTGGTTAAAGTCTGAACTGGTGTCAAATCTTCTGGACTTGCCAAATCCTGCCCATTAGTCAATTCAGGGTTATCTTTAATGGCTTTTTGTTTTGCCAATTCTTCTTCTTTGCTAATGGTCAGGTTAATGAGCTGCGACACCAGCATTTTTTGCCAATGCTTACGCATTTCTGCTTCAGTATTAAAGAACGGTGCTTTTTCCCGATCTGTTTCAATCGTGACATTTGGCTGTTTTAAATTTTGTGGTTTTTTCAGCTCTGCCAACATGAAATGATAAAACTGTTTTAAGCGTTCACGATACTGTGCATGAATTTGATACGGTCCAGCCAAATTGCCTGCTTTTAATGAAGCGCCAAATGTTGCTGCATATTGTTTGCGGTATTGCTCAACTTCTTTAGCCAAAAACAAAGTGTGGTCAGGGTCTAAACTGTCGATATAAAAATCAAAAATGCGCTGCGACGTCGCAGCATCTAAACGCTGATTTAAATAATGCTGACGATCGACCAAGGTCGCCAATTGACGCGAAACCAAAGCTTGTTCCTGCGTCGGCACAATACTGTTAGCAACGACAGCGGTATTATTGGCTGCAATTGCCTCGTTAATGGCGTGAGAAAAGAAAAAACCGCCAGTTGCTATTGCAACCGCACAAGCGATGGTTTGAAGTTTCATAAAAATATTTACGTCCTTGGTTTTTGACCAATCTCTGCTTTTCACAATGAATTGAGCAGATTCAAAATCTTATACAACTTAATTTGGGTCTGTCGTGTAGTTTTATCATAATCTGTGCTGTCAAAATGTAGCAAATCATTGCAGAATTCAGGTATTGTTTTTTTATTGATAAAAATCGAATACGGACACCCAATATGATTGGCGCATTGATGCTCGACATCGCTGGCACAGAACTTACTCAAGAAGATATTGAACTATTAAGCGCTCCGCAAGTCGGTGGAGTCATTTTATTTGCCCGAAATATCCAATCTCCTGCGCAAGTACGCGCCTTGACCGACCACATGCGTCAGGTACGCCCTGATATTTTAATTGCAGTCGATCAGGAAGGCGGACGCGTACAACGCTTAAAACAAGGTTTTACCCTATTGCCTGCTATGGGTAGATTTGGCGAGTTATACCAAAACGAACCTGAACGTGCCTTAGATTTAGCCGAAGAATGTGGCTGGTTGATGGCCACCGAAGTATTAGCGGTAGGCATTGATTTTAGTTTTGCGCCTGTTTTAGATTTAAATGACATCAGTGATGTCATTGGAGATCGTGCTTTTGCTGCGCGTCCTGTCGATATTATTGCTTTGGCAGATGCTTTTTTACGTGGAATGCATCGTGCAGGAATGGCAACCACAGGCAAACACTTTCCTGGACATGGATCGGTTAAAGCAGACTCTCACGTTGCTGCCGCGATAGATTCACGTTCTTTTGCCGAAATTCAACAACAGGATATGCAAACCTTTATCCAACTGCAAAATCAACTGGATGCGCTCATGCCTGCGCATGTCATTTATGATCAGGTCGATCCGAACCCTGCAGGTTTTTCTGAGTTTTGGTTACAGCAAGTGCTTCGCAAAGACTTGGGCTATGATGGTGTACTCTTTTCGGATGATTTAAGCATGCAGGCGGCTTGTGTAGCAGGCGATGCCGATGCACGTATTCATGCCGCTTTGCTTGCAGGCTGTGACATGGGATTGGTCTGCAACAACCGTGCTGCACAACGATTGGCTTTAAATGCGATTGCCGATTTACCCTTGCCGAATCAGGCACGTTTAGAACGCATGCGCGGTAAAATCCCTGAGCTTAGTGCAGAGTTTAGCATTGCTGAAGTTTTAGACTTGGGTGATGAATGGCGAAGCGTCCGTGATCGTATCTTGGTATTTAAAGAACAAAGTGCCACGCTACTGGCAGCACAAACTAGTCACGACCCGACCAATTATTCAAGTACCACTAAAAACGCTGCGACTTGAGATCACCACAAACTAACTAGGGTCTGTTGACAATTCGTCTATGTTTGCGACGTGAGAGATATATCTCGCAAGATTTTTTAGCTGATATAAGGCATGGGACAGGAAATTTAGTCATTCTAAATGACTGGCACATAACGCAATAGCAGCAAAAAATATGCTCGTCCTGAAAGGCTGTGGCTAAAACTTTCTCAGATTGCGTTATGGAACTTGAAAATAGGTCCACTATTCCCTGCGTTTTATGCCTGATCTGCTCAGTTTTAGCCTACAGCGCAAGCCATTTATGAAATGTCAACAGACCCTATACGCCTTCACTTTTTCACAGCATTTATACGACAAAGGAACACGACAGCGTGTTCCTTTTTGATTATGATAAACTTATTCTATTTTGAGTATATGCCTGACACCGCAGCTTGAGTGTCAAAGCATGCCTAAAAAGACAACGACCACCATACAAACAATTAAGGTCTATACGAAAATGACAAAAACATTGCTGAACAGCAAAATCACGACAGAAAAAAGGACTGAAATGCACAACTCGGATGCCAAGCCAACTCGCTCAGACACGACTGCATTGTCCAAACATCGGCATATTTCTTTTACCGCACATTATACGGGATATATCTGGTATCAAAGGGGGATTTCACATCCTGTATTTGCGACCCGAAAAGGTAAGTTTTTAGCCAAATTGGTACATCCTTTAGAAAACTGGGCAGAACGTCATGTGGGCGGCAGTATGCGCAGTACCCTCAAACAACGTCACCAAATGATTGATGCACACTTAACCGCACTGATTCAGCAACATCCGCAATTACAAGTGCTCGAAATTGCATCTGGGCTGTCACCACGCAGCTGGAACTTTCGACAAAAATATCCTGAACTGAATTACCGTGAACTGGATTTGCCTGATATGGCGCAAATTAAAACTCAAGCGTTACGACAAATTGACCACGACGCACCTGAAGTTCTCACCGCCGATATTTTTAGTGAATCCTTTCAACAGGCCTTTGAATATTTTGATCACTCGCAGCCCTTAGTAATTATTAGTGAAGGTTTAATTAACTACTTCAGCAAAGACATGCTACAACAGCTGTTAAATGGCATGTGTAACTACACCCAAGACTTTCCAGAACTGCATTATTTAACCGATATTTACCCTGAACCCGTCAAAAACAAGCTCGCCAATTTTATTTGGAACTGCAGCCGATTATTGAAATTTATGTCACGCAGTGCTTTCACCTTTCACTTTCAATCTCCGCAGGAATTAACTCAGTTTTTTCAAAATGCAGGTTTTGAGCAAGTGCAGCTACAACAACCACAACTGTATTTTTCCAACAGCTCTTTAGAAAAAACAACCGCAGAACATTTAGGCGATTTAGTCTGGATGGTTCATGCCTACAAAAAAAATAGCGTGGTTTAACACGCTATTTTGATTCTATTTTCTTTGGATAATTTTAAACCAAGCACTGATTTTATCTACTAACAGGCATATTCCAAATTTTGTGCAGCCGCTTTTTGACGTTCCACATAACGCAACAAACGCTCTGCCACCTCAAAACTACCATGCTTAAATAATGCGCGTAGTTGCTGCCCTTGGCTTTCAAAAATTAAACATTCAATGCTAAAACTGCCTTCCTCATCCTGTAATTCTAAGGCCATATCTCGTTCAAACTGTGCTGCTTGTGCCGCCAACGCAGCATTTTCAAAATCAAGCAATACACCAAAGAAGTTTAAATCGACAATGTGCGTGGCAATTTTCAAATCAGAATGACGATACTGCAAATGACTTTGCGGATTTTGCACCCGAATACGCGCTTCTCCACGGCGTTCCATCGTCAATAGTTGCGCACGTGTCATTGGAATAATGCCATCTAAGTCCTGAATAGATTCATCGCTTAAAAAGGTCGCAAATAAATTCATGGTTTCTTTACGGCGCTGTAATTGCGGCACATGATCTGCATTGGCAATCATGGCAAATTCCATGTTCGGGCACTGTAAGGCAAAATTGGCATTTTCATGCGGCAAGGTAAAACTGTCATATTGCCCACACGCCACCAAAACCTTACATTGCGGAATAGGCACATTGGTTAACCGCAATAAACGGTTGCAGTTCACATCGTAGCGATCTTGCTCTGTAGCGGTAAAGTCGGCCATTTGTCGGTAAAACAAACGCTTTGCAGTCGGTGACATGCGAGTTTGTTCCATTTTGGCATGATTGACCAAGTATAAAATCACCGCCTGACCAAATTCATCCATGCGCTGCTCTTTCATTAAATGCAGTGATTCTTCAAGCAACATGCGCCAACTTTTACGGGTCTTTTGCATAACCCCCATTAAAATCATGCGATCAATCAATTCAGGACGCTGATCTGCTAGACACGATGCCACCACCGAACCCAATGACATGCCCATGACGGATACTTTATCTAAGCCGACAATATCCAGCCAATCACCCAACATCTGACCTAAATCATGCAGTTCTAGCGTTCCTGCCGACTCACCTGTTTCCACATTGGTCATTTGCTGATTGGCGCCCATAGATGGCATATCAATTAAAATAATTGGCCCAGCACGAAAGAGCTGTTCCACACAATATTTATATGAATTAAAGTTTTGGAATGCACCGCCAATAATCACAATTGGGGTTAAATGAGCGGTTTCTGGCTGAGCAATTGCCATGTATTCCACTTTCCAACCACTAATCCAAGTAGTACGAGCGGGTTGTTTAAAGCTGTGCTTATCGTAAATATCAAAAAAAAAGACATGCGAACTTGCGTCCTGTACATCCGTATCCATCTGGATCATGGAATTCATATTCCTTACCTCCATGCGCATTTTATTTTTATTGTGCAAGTGTTCGTAATTGAACGATTACCCACTTATCTGAATTAAAGTGGCATCCTGCTTATTGTTGTGAATGACATCAATGTCGTTATCGCATCATTCTATACAGGTGCTGATTTTATACGCAAGATTTTCTATGACCGCTCATCTACTTTTAAATCATAAAGCATTTCAAAATATTTATTTTAAAGATGAAAGCATTGAAAAATATGTAAAGATTGAACAATTTAGTCTATTTTCTGCCGGGATGCTTCATTGTGCAGGCACAGACTGCTAATATCGAGATGAAATTTCTAAGTGATCAAACCGCTATGCAAGAGTCTATTGAACAATATATGCAAACGGTAGGACAACAAGCACGCCAAGCCTCTCGTGTCTTAGCAAGCGCTTCTACCCAATCTAAAAACAATGCGTTATCGGCTATTTATACGGCATTGGAAAATAGCGAGTCCGCTATTTTAGCTGCCAACCAAATTGATATGACCAAAGGTCGTAACAACAACTTGGATAGCGCACTGCTTGATCGCTTAGAACTTAACCCCGCACGCTTTAAAGGCATGTTACAAGGTCTGAAAGATGTGATTGGTCTCATGGATCCAATTGGTGAAATTACCGATATGGCTTACCGTCCATCTGGTATTCAATTGGGCAAAATGCGTGTACCGCTAGGTGTGGTGGGCATGATTTACGAATCACGTCCAAACGTAACCCTTGAAGCTGCGTCTTTGGCATTAAAATCAGGCAATGCGATTATTTTACGTGGTGGTTCTGAAGCACTGGAATCTAACCAAGCGATTGCTGCCGCGATTCAACACGGCTTAAAAGCATCAGGCTTGCCAGAAACATCGGTGCAAGTGATTAACACCTCAGACCGTGCTGCCGTTGGGCAATTAATTACCATGTCTGAATATGTAGATGTAATTGTGCCACGTGGCGGTAAAAGTCTGATTGAACGCATCAGCAATGAAGCGCGTATTCCAGTGATTAAACATTTGGATGGTAACTGTCACGTATTTGTAGAAGCACAGGCCGATTTACAAAAAGCCCTGCCTATTGCCCTGAATGCAAAAACTCACCGTTATGGCGTGTGTAATGCTATGGAAACCTTGTTAGTCGATGAGCGAGTTGCTGAGCAATTTCTACCTCGCATTGCAGAACTGTATGCAGAGAAACAAGTTGAATTACGCGGTTGCCCTGCAACCCAAAAGATTTTAGGCACGACTGTCAAAACTGCCACAGAAGAAGACTGGTACACCGAATATCTAGGTCCAATTTTGGCGGTTAAAGTGGTTTCAGGAATTGATGAGGCAATTGAACATATCAATAAATATGGTTCACATCATACTGATGCCATTATTACTGAAAACTTTAGTTTGGCGCGTCAATTCTTGGCTGCGGTAGATTCTAGTTCAGTCATGATTAACGCTTCTACACGCTTTGCTGATGGTTTTGAATATGGTTTAGGTGCTGAAATTGGAATCTCTACCGATAAAATTCATACCCGTGGCCCTGTCGGTTTGGAAGGTTTAACCTCACAAAAATGGATCGTGTTTGGCGATGGTCAAATCCGCCAATAAAATCCATCTGTAATTTTGCAATATCCAAATATAATGTTCAGTTTCACAGGAAGCTGAACATTATTCCCTTCTATTTTTTAGACATTGTTTTAAGACACAGTTCCACTACACATTTCTGCCTCACGCTCACTTAAAATAAAAACACCATCAAGATTAGAAAAATCATCAAAAAGAGTGGCGATGCTTATGTTTTATTATTTGATTATTAGTACCTTTGCTTTAGCACTGTTGGTGTCGTTCATTGTCATGCGTCTGTTTTCCAGCTCCATCAATGCAATTTTGGCGCGTATCATCCACGACCCAATTCATGAAGCATGGGCAAAGTACACCAAATTTGCTGGCATGGTGGTCGGCACATCTTCAGGCATTCGTATTTACGATATGGAAAAATACATTACCCCACTCACCTATGCCGAAAATGACAAAAGAATTGTGATTGAACTGACGCAAGAACGCTGGGTATTGGAAATTTACCGCACCATTATTGAAACCTTACAAGGCTTGGCGTGGATGATGTTGGTGTTTTTTATGGTGGCACTGATTGCTTATGTGATTGTCCGTTGGTCGGAAATTAAATACGCTGCCAAATCAAAATAAACCGACAAAGATTGAGGAAATAATTTAAAACAGTTTGCCACTCGCCTGCAGAATGAAGTGTGCTATGTTAAGAGAATACAACAGGAATTAAGCAGAAATTTTAGACCATCATTTCATGAAAAAATGAAAGTTTCGGGCTGATAAATTTTAATTATTTCTGATTTCATGGTCGATAATGCTTAAGTCTAATCTCCTAAAGTCTATCTAGGAGCAATAAAAAACCCATGATAAAACATACGTAATGATCAAGATTGCAACACAATAGATTGCCGTTTGCCATATCTTGCAATGCAGCTTGATTGACTAGGGATAACTTCAATTAGAATTCGGGTACATAAAAGTGACTACATCAGTATTAGTGATTAACTGCGGATCTTCTTCTATCAAATATGCGCTTGTATCTGAAAGCGTTGGAGATCGTATCTTTGGTTTGGCAGAAAATCTAGGTTCTGCTGATGCGCGCATTAAAGGCATTACCGCAGGTGGTGAGCCGCTCGAACTTTCTATTCCACATGCTGACCATGAAAAAGCATTGGAAACTATTCTTGGTCGCTTATCTCAATATAAGCCTCAAGCCATTGGTCACCGCGTTGTACACGGCGGTACTTTGACCAAAGCAGAATTATTAACAGAAGAAATTGTTCAACGTATTCGTGAAGCAACTCCGCTTGCTCCGTTACATAACCCAGCACACTTGGTGGGTATTGAAGCAACGATGCGTTTGTTCCCAGAGCTTCCGCAAGTGGCTGTATTTGATACTGCATTCCACCAAACGATGCCTGCACACGCTTACCGTTACGCAGTACCTAAATTCTTATATACCGACCACAACGTACGTCGTTATGGCTTCCACGGTACAAGCCATGCTTATGTTTCAGAGCGTGGTTCAGAATTGGCTGGCAGCTTTAAACAAGGTGGCTGGTTAACAGCTCACTTGGGTAACGGTAGCTCAACTTGTGCGATCTGGAATGGTCAAAGTGTAGATACTTCTATGGGCTTAACCCCACTTGAAGGTTTGGTGATGGGTACCCGTAGTGGTGATGTAGATCCAAGCTTACACAGCTTCCTTGCAAGCAACTTGGGTTGGGACATCTACAAAATTGACAAAATGCTGAATAGCCAAAGTGGTTTACTCGGCTTGTCAGGTTTATCGAACGACATGCGTACTTTAATTGAAGCATCTGAACAAGGCAATGAAGATGCAACGCTTGCCATTGAAGTATTCTGCTACCGTTTAGCTAAATCTTTAGCTGCGCTTAGCTGTGGTTTACCACGCTTAGACGGCTTGTTCTTCACTGGTGGTATTGGCGAAAACTCTGCTTATATCCGTGAAAAAACAGTATCTTACTTACCACACTTCGGTTTCAACTTCAGCAAAGAGCGTAACGACAACCTAAAACGTGGTACTGAAGGTCGTATCGATGCTGGTACAGGCCCACAAATTTGGGTTGTACCAACTGACGAAGAAGGCCGTATTGCTAAAGAAACTGCGCACGTTGCTGAGGAGCTAAAGTCAGCTGCAAAAAAGTCTGAATGTGATGCTGCGATTGCTTAAGCAATCGTAGTATCCGGTGTGCCTTCAATAAATTCCTAAATGATTTAGAAAAAACTATGAAAACAATACTTTTGGTTCCTACTGAAATTGGTGTTGGCTTAACATCAGCATGTTTAGGTTTAATTTACGCTTTGGAATGCCAAGGCGTAAAAGCAGGTTTCTTAAAGCCTTTTTCACAAGAATTACAACCTGAAGCAGACCGCACAACTGCGTTGTATCGTCACCTGTTCAAGCATGAAACAGTTGAGCCGATTTCTTATACTGCGCTGACTGAGCGTTTAAAAAATGATGAAAATGACGAATTGCTTGAAGATGCAGTTCGTTTACATCGTGAAATTTCTAAACATCACGATATCATTATTGTAGAAGGCGTGTTGCCAAATGGACGTGATCCATTTGCAACTGAATTGAATGCAAATTTGGCTAAAGCACTTGATGCAAAAGTCATTATTGTCAGCAATGCCGACATCAACAATGCTGTTAAAACAGCGTCAAAAGTAGACAATCAATTACGTTTCTTTGGTGGTGCAACTTGTGAGCGTACTGCGGGCGTATTGTTTATGCGTACCAAAGGTTTACCAGAAGATTCTGCACAAATTCCTGTTACGCTTGATCCAAACTTACGTTTAATTAGCGACACCAACCAGTTTGTCAGCAAAATTCAAACTACACATCCAATGATTGGTAAAGATTGCATGCCAGTGATTGGCTTGGTGCCATTCAGCAATACTTTAAGTGTGCCACGCATGTCGGACTTGGCTGCACACATTTCTGCAGAATGGATTAACCAAGGTGAAGCAGCGCAGCGCCGTGTATTACACAGCAGCTTAATTGCATCGAATATTGAACACGAAATGCATAAATTCGTTGCAGGCGAGCTGATTATCAGTGGTTCTGACCGTGTCGATGTATTGCTTGCCAGTAGCTTAGCCAGCAGCAATGGTATTCCACTTGCAGGTTTGGTGTTAACTGAACATCAAGCACCAAGCGCACAAGCTTTAGAGTTCTGCCAAGCAGCAATGAAAAATGGCTTGCCAATTTTACATACTAAATTGAGCACCTTTGAAACTGCACAACAGTTATTAAACCTGAGCAACGAAATTCCTGTAGATGATACTGAGCGTGCAGAACAAGTTACCCGCTTTGTGGCCAGTCACATCAATGCAGAATGGTTAACCCAATTAATCAGCGATACGCATAAACCACGTTTATCGCCTTCTGCGTTCCGCCATGAATTGGTGCAAAAATCTATTGCAGCGAAAAAACGTATCGTGCTTCCAGAGGGTGATGAGCCACGTACCGTTCAAGCTGCAGCGATTTGTCAATCACGTGGTATTGCCCACTGCGTATTATTGGCAAAACCAGAAGCGGTAGTCGATGTTGCCAAAGCACGCGGTATTGAGCTTCCACACGACTTAGAAATCATTGATCCTGACTTGATTCGTGAAAACTATGTCGAAAAAATGGTTGCGATGCGTAAAGGCAAACTTACTGACGATCAAGCACGTGAACAGCTGCAAGACACTGTCGTATTAGGTACGATGATGTTAGCACTTGATCAGGTTGATGGTTTGGTGTCTGGTGCTGTGCATACTACAGCCAATACAGTTCGTCCCGCATTCCAGCTCATTAAAACTGCACCTGATTATTCATTGGTATCTTCAGTATTCTTTATGCTGTTACCAGATGAAGTATATGTGTACGGTGACTGTGCGATTAACCCAGACCCAGATGCTGAACAATTGGCTGAAATTGCGATTCAATCTGCTGACTCTGCAAAAGCGTTTGGTATTGACCCACGTATTGCCATGATTTCTTACTCAACTGGTACTTCGGGTGCAGGTGCTGACGTAGAAAAAGTAGCGAAAGCGACTGAAATTGCGAAACAACGTCGTCCTGACTTACTGATTGATGGCCCATTACAGTACGATGCAGCATCGGTTGAAAGTGTTGGTCGCTCTAAAGCACCAAACTCTCAAGTTGCAGGTCGCGCCAATGTGTTCATTTTCCCTGACTTGAACACAGGTAACACGACGTATAAAGCAGTACAGCGTTCTGCTAACGTGGTGAGTGTTGGCCCAATGCTACAAGGCTTGAACAAGCCAGTGAATGACTTGTCACGTGGTGCATTGGTAGATGACATTGTGTTCACGATTGCATTGACTGCGATTCAGGCAGAGCAACAAGCAGCTCAATAATTCGTAAAGTTAAGTTTTACAAACCACCTGATTGAAAAATTGGGTGGTTTTTTTATTCCACACTGTAGATTCATAGATCACTACAAAAATTGATTAGCTCCATCCAATCTATTTTTAAAACCTCTGCACCAACCACACCGTATGCCCTGCACAGTCCTGATCTTCCGCGAGCATTTTCACAACTTTAAAGCCATAATCTTTTAACAATTGCCGATATTCATCCTGCGACAAACTGGCGTGATAAAGTGCTTCACCAAACATTTCCCCAATCGCCTCACCCGCAGCAGGTCCACTGCTAAACATTAAAACTGTATTGGCGGTAGACCATTGCGCAAATTTCTCGAACATGCAGCGCTGATCGTTTGGCGTTAAATGAAAAAAGCTATCCCACGCCAAAATACCATCAAAGCACCGATTCAAGTTCACTGAGCGCATATCGGCTTCAATCCAGCACTGTTCAGGAAAATGTTCACGTGCCATCTCCAGTATGCTGTCTGCGCTATCTACTCCTGTAAGTTGATGCCCATGCTGTAATAGATATGCAGCAATAGGACGCCCCGAACCACAGCCCAAATCTAATATTTTGGCCTGCGCAGGCAAATAAGCAAGAAAACGATCCAGCCAAGTTTTTTCATATAACAACTGACCGCGCAAGTCTGTCCACGCTTTTGCATGCCGTTGATAAATGGGGATAATCTGAGCAGCTAAATGCGTGTGATCATTCATATTTACCCCAAACATCATTCCAAAGAAGTCTTTGAACATAGCTGAATTTGCACCAACAAAACAGCAAAATCATGGCCCGTTTTGACGACATAATTTTATGGATATTTCACAAATTCTCTCAAGCTAACGACTGATATTAAACTTTCGCCCAAAGCTTGATCAAAGTGCCCACAATCGCTGCATTTTATCTTATAATTTAGCCCGCTAGCTATCCGCCCGCTCAAGAGATTTTTGATATGACAACTATTATCAAGCAAGATGACTTGATCACTTCGATCAAAGACGCGCTTCAGTTCATTTCCTACTATCATCCACAAGACTTCATCCAAGCGATGAGCCGTGCTTATGATCGTGAAGAAAACAAAGCTGCGAAAGATGCGATTGCACAGATCTTAATTAACTCACGTATGTGTGCAGAAGGTCATCGTCCAATCTGTCAAGATACTGGTATCGTAAACGTATTCCTTGAAGTGGGTTTAGACGTTAAATTTGATTTAACCATGAGCTTGGACGATGCGATCAACGAAGGTGTACGTCAAGGTTACCTAGAAAACTCAAACGTACTTCGTGCATCGGTATTGGCTGATCCTGCATTTGGTCGTAAAAACACCAAAGACAACACCCCTGCAGTAATTCACTACAAACTCGTTCCGGGTAACAAAGTAGATATTACAGTTGCTGCCAAAGGTGGCGGTTCAGAAAACAAATCTAAATTGGCGATGTTGAACCCATCTGACTCAATTGTAGATTGGGTACTTAAAACTGTTCCGACTATGGGCGCAGGCTGGTGTCCACCGGGTATGCTTGGTATTGGTATTGGTGGTACTGCCGAAAAAGCCATGATGCTTGCAAAAGAAGCACTCATGGAAGAAATCAACATGGACGAATTATTACGTCGTGGCCCACAAAACAAAATGGAAGAGCTCCGTATCGAGATCTTCGAGAAAGTGAACGCACTTGGTATTGGTGCACAAGGTTTAGGTGGTTTAACCACAGTTCTTGATATTAAAATCAAAGACTACCCTTGCCACGCTGCAGGCAAACCAGTGGGTATGATTCCAAACTGTGCGGCAACTCGTCACGCACACTTCCAGTTAGATGGTTCAGGTGTAGCGCATATTCAAGCGCCTAAACTTGAGGACTACCCAGAAGTAACTTGGGATTCATCTAAATCTAAACGTGTAGATTTAGACAACATTACCCAAGAAGAAATGAACTCTTGGCAGCCGGGCGACACGTTGTTATTAAACGGTACGATTTACACAGGTCGTGATGCTGCACATAAGCGCATGGTCGACATGATCAACAATGGTGAAGAATTACCAGTCGACTTAAAAGGCAAATTCATTTACTACGTTGGCCCTGTCGATCCTGTTGGTGATGAGGTCGTTGGCCCTGCAGGTCCAACAACGGCAACCCGTATGGACAAATTCACCCGCCAAGTCTTAGAACACACTGGTTTGTTCGGTATGATTGGTAAGGCAGATCGTGGTCCTGCAGCAATTGAAGCCATCAAAGATCACAAAGCGACTTACCTCATGGCTGTAGGTGGTGCGGCTTACCTCGTATCTAAAGCAGTACGTGAAGCAGAAGTGGTTGCTTTTGAAGACTTAGGTATGGAAGCAATCTACAAATTCAAAGTTGAAGATATGCCTGTATCTGTTGCGGTAGATGTCAATGGTACATCTATCCACGCGATTGCACCAAAAATCTGGCAAGCTAAAATTGGCAAGATTCCCGTTGTAGATGCTGCAGCAGAATAATATTCCAATTTAGTAATAAGCGAAAAAGCACCCAACATTGGGTGCTTTTTTATGCTTACTGGAAATAAATAAAAGCAATGCATGAGATAAAGATGCAAAACCTTACCACGTTCTCGGATCCCACAATTTAAAGGGTTGGGTTAAGTGCACATCTTCCGCAGGGTCATATTTCTCATGCTTGATTTTTTGTGGCTTTTTACGCAACTTACCTGTGGTTTGATCTTCCGCGACAAAGTTATAGCTTTCGGTTTTCAATTGAGTAAACGCTATTTCCTGTTGTGCCGTACTTGAAGGCATAAGAATTAAAGGCCCTGAAACCTCTTTGCGGGTACTCAAGTTTTCTTCATCATATTTAATAAAATACGACTGCCCTGCCTGTACCTGAAAATCCAAATACTTTGGTTTTTGGAAATGTAATGCACCCAAAGGACGACTCACACTCAGACGATACGCGCCCGGTGCCAGTTCAACCCAGTAATAATGATTGTGCAATAAACTTGGAATCCGATGTTTGTTGATAAACATACTAGCCGCGACAATTTCCTGTCTATTCCATTTAGAATCTGGACGATATAAATACACGATGGCAGCATCGGCATGTTGTGCCTGAACAGGTTTAAAATTTTGCCCTAGTTTTTGATTGACCCAACCACCAATGGTCATCATGCCCAAACGGTGTTGTTCTACAAAACCAGGTTTTTGTTCTAAATCTAAAACTTTTAAGGTACTAGGTGGTTGCGTTTGTTGCACCACGTTTTTTTTGCCATGACATCCCAGCAACATTAAACTGGTCACGACCAAGATTGCGACACCACGCATGTCTATCCCTCACTGCGTTTCTTATTTTTGTAAATCACGTTTTTGAAATCACGCTGCAAATTCATTTTGCAATTGTTGTTTTGAATAATGGGCATCCACGCCTAGGTCTAAGATTAACACTGCCTTGATTTTTTTGACAATAAAAAACGTGCCGAAACCTAGCGTTTCGGCACGTTTCAGACGAATAGCGTATTAAGCAGTTTTGCTGTCTAATACTTTTAAGTCAATTTTTTCTGCTGCAGGTTCTTCTGTTTGAGGCTGACGTTCGGTCTGAAATTCAGGTTTAGCACCTTCTTCAATCACCGCTTCAGTCACTACCACTGTGCCAACATCGGTACGGCTTGGCAAGTCGTACATGGTTTCGAGCAAGGCATTTTCCAGAATTGAACGCAAACCACGCGCACCTGTATTACGTTCAAGGGCTTTTTTCGCCACTGCACGTAATGCTGCATCTTCAAAGACTAAATCGACATTTTCCATCTCGAATAAGTATTGATATTGACGGGTTAAGGCATTTTTCGGCTCGGTCAGAATTTGCATCAATGCATCTTCATCTAGCTCGTCTAGCGTTGCAATTACAGGCAAACGACCAATGAACTCTGGAATTAAGCCAAATTTCACCAAATCGGTTGCTTCTACCTGACGAAATAAATCAGACAATTTCTTGCCTTCATCTTTTTTCTTCACATCTGCCGTAAAACCAATGCCGCCTTTTTCTTGGCGTTGCTGCACAATTTTCTCTAAACCAGAGAATGCGCCACCGCAAATAAACAAGATATTTGAAGTATCAATTTGAATGAATTCTTGCTGCGGATGCTTACGTCCACCTTGAGGCGGAATAGAAGCCACCGTGCCTTCAATCATTTTGAGCAAGGCTTGCTGAACACCTTCACCAGACACATCACGAGTAATTGATGGGTTTTCAGACTTACGCGTGATCTTGTCAATTTCATCAATGTAGATAATGCCTTTTTGTGCTTTTTCTACATCGTAATCGGCTTTTTGCAACAGCTTTTGCACGATGTTTTCGACATCTTCACCCACATAACCCGCTTCGGTTAAAGTCGTGGCATCTGCCATTGCAAAAGGCACATCTAATAGACGTGCTAAGGTCTGTGCAAGTAAGGTTTTACCCGAACCCGTTGGACCTACCAACATGATGTTACTTTTTGAGATTTCGACAGCATCGCCTGCTTTATGCGCCTGATTGCTCACTTTTAGGCGTTTGTAATGGTTATATACTGCAACCGATAAGGTTTTTTTCGCAGTATCTTGACCAATTACATACTGATCAAGCGCAGCACGAATTTCATGTGGTTTTGGCAATGGACGTGTTGCCCAATCACCCGACTCAACTTGTTGACTGGTCTGAACCAAGTCTAAGCATACGTCCACACATTCATTACAGATGTATGCGTCCTCGCCTGCAATCAGCTTCCCGACTTCAGACTGC
The DNA here is from genome assembly GCF_013418015.1 of Acinetobacter sp. YH12211. Lineage (NCBI taxonomy): Bacteria > Pseudomonadati > Pseudomonadota > Gammaproteobacteria > Moraxellales > Moraxellaceae > Acinetobacter > Acinetobacter sp. YH12211. Next base: position 93,703 of record NZ_VPCW01000007.1, on the reverse strand, counting down.
GTTTTACCGCAAAATGAACAATGTTTTTGTCCCTGAGGATGTTCGGACATAGTCACTCCAATATCTCAATCTTTAAAACTTATGGACGTTTTGTTAAAACTTCATCCACAAGACCGTATTCCTTCGCTGCCTGCGCAGTCATGAAGTTGTCACGGTCGGTATCTCTTGCGACAGTTTCATAGTCCTGACCACTATGTTCTGCCATTAAACGGTTCAAACGCTCTTTAATGAATAGAATTTCACGCGCATGAATTTCAATATCTGATGCCTGACCACGGAAACCACCCAATGGTTGGTGAATCATAACGCGGGCATTCTCAAGACAGTAACGCTTACCTTTTGCGCCTGCATTTAACAGGAATGCACCCATAGATGCTGCTTGTCCCATACAGTAAGTCACGACGTCTGGTTTAATAAATTGCATGGTATCGTAAATTGCCATACCTGCAGTCACTGAACCACCTGGTGAGTTAATGTAAAGGTGAATATCTTTATCTGGGTTCTCAGCTTCTAAAAACAACATCTGCGCCACAATTAAGTTGGCCATATTATCTTCGACTTCACCCGTTAAGAAAATGACACGTTCACGTAAAAGACGTGAATAAATATCAAAAGAACGCTCACCACGAGATGATTGTTCGACCACCATGGGTACTAAAGCATTTTCAATTGTTGGAACATACATAATGGTTATTTATTCCTAAATTCTTGTGACACGACTCATGTTCACAATATGAGGGATAATTGTCTAAATTGCAAAATATTCACGGCTTAAATCGTAGATATTTTGAGTTAAATGCGATCAATCTCTGAAAAACTGAAAACCGCGATGCAATAAAAAAGGCGCACGAAGCGCCTTTTTGTATCAAAGCAAATTAGCCTTGTTGACGAGCTTGCTGCTCTTTCAATAAGTCTTCATAGCTTACAGTTGTATCTGTAACTTTTGCAGAAGCTAAGATGTGATCTACAACCTGGTCTTCTAAAACAACAGCTTCAATTTGTGAACGTTGTTGTTTGTCGTTTTTGAAGTATTCAATCACTTCGCTTGGATCTTCATAAGAAGAAGCCATGTCTTCGATGTAAGCATCTACACGCGCTTGATCTACTTCAAGTTTAGCATTTTCTAATACTTTGCTAACCAATACGCCAAGTTTTACAGATTTTTCAGCTTGTTCTTTGAACAATTCATCTGGAAGCATGCTTGAGTCAAATGCTTTTGCACCTTGCGCACCAAACTGCTGTGTGAATTGCTGAATCATTTGTTGACGTTGACGGTCAATTTCTTGAGCAACCATTGCAGACGGAATTTCAACTTCGTTTGCCGCAACGAGTGCATCAAAAGTTGCACCTTTTACTTGGTTACGTAAACCGTTTTTCACTTCACGTTCCATGTTTTTACGAACGTCAGCTTTTAACTTTTCTACGCCTTCTTCTTCAGAAATACCGAAGATTTGTAGGAATTCAGCATCAATTTCTGGAAGTTTTTGCTTTTCAACCAGCTTCAATGTGATTTTGAATTGTGCTGCTTTACCTGCAAGGTTCGCTGCTTGGTAGTCTTCAGGGAAAGTTACATCAATCACTTTCTCTTCGCCTTTTTTCATGCCCACGATACCATCTTCAAAACCAGGAATCATGCGACCAGAACCAAGTACCAGTTTAAAGTCTTCAGCTTCACCGCCTTCAAACTTCTCGCCATCTACAGTGCCTTCAAAGTCAAAAGTCACTTGCATGTCTTTTTTCGCCATGCCTTTGGTTTCAACCCAAGAAGCACGTTGCTTTTGAAGGTTTTCAAGCATTTGTTCAACATCGCTATCATTTACTTCAGAAGACTTGCGTTCAACTTCCAAACCGTCAAATTTCACTTCAACTTCTGGATAAACTTCAACAGTCGCTTCATATACTAAAGCGTCGTCTTTCATTTCAGTTTTTTCGATGTTTGGCATACCCACAGCATTGATTTTTTCTTGTTGGATTGCTTCAAACACGGTGTCACGAATAATGTCGTTGACCACTTCTTGATAAATACCCGCACCGTATTCACGACGAACAACGTTTAGAGGCACTTTACCTGGACGGAAGCCGTTGATCTTCACAGTTTTGGCAGTGCGTTTCAAGCGAGCTTCAAACTGCTCGTTAATACGGCTCGTCGGTACAGATACATTTAAACGACGGGCAACGCCCGAAACCGCTTCAGAAGTTACTTGCATGGCTTCCTCGATATAGTTAGTAATAACAGTTTATAAAAAAGTGCCACATTATATGACAACATTAAAGGATATACAAAATACGTTCTGATCTCGACTGAATTTTTTTAATCGTCACGCTATTTTCTGTAAATTTTCAACTTTGTGTATATTTCTTGTTGTAAATAAGAATCCTTATCATTATTATTAACCAACTCCTTCATGAATGATTCTAATTACCATATAGGTTCAATTGGCATCATCAATTCATAATCAGAGATTTCATTTTATGGCTAAGTTCAACCTACACCCGCTGTGTTTTGCTTTACTTGGGGCAACCTCTACTGCTGTTTTCGCAAATACCTCTACCGATGCGACTTCAACCCACCAACTTTCCACAATTGTGGTTTCAGCGGCAGGTTTTGAACAAAAAATTAAGGATGCGCCTGCATCAATTACGGTCATTAGCGCAGAAGATTTAAAAAATAAACGTATCAACTCCATTGCTGATGCCTTAGTTGATGTGGAAGGGGTTGATATTAGTCCAACAGCAGGAAAAACAGGCGGACTAAATATTCGTATTCGCGGGATGGATGCTGAATACACGTTGGTACTGATTGATGGCCGCCGCCAAAACAGTACAGGTGATATTACCCCTAATGGTTTTGGTGAATCGAATAACAGTTTCATTCCGCCAATTTCTGCAGTTGAGCGAATTGAAATTATCCGAGGACCCGCTTCTACCCTTTATGGCTCAGATGCCATTGGCGGTGTCGTTAATATTATCACCAAAAAAGTTTCACCAGAATGGACAGGTGCTGTCACACTCGAAGGGACAATTAACCCAAACTATTCAGATTTTGGCAATCAACGCTCAGTAGATGCCTACGTTACTGGTCCATTAATTCAAAATTTACTTGGTATTCAATTACGTGGCCGTAAAGCGGAGCGTGATCAATCTCATATAACCCCAGATGCCAATTCAGATACCGAGTTATCTCAAGGTAACAGCCCAACCAAATCTGATTTAGAAACTCTTGGTGTTCGCCTAACACTAACACCTAATGATAATCATGATATTTCTGCTGAATATGAGCAAACCGAACAATGGTATGACAATAGTAAAGGGCAATTGGGTACTTTAGGTGCAGATGGAGGATATAACTCCTCTCAAGAATATAATCGTGAAAAAGTAGTTCTAGCTCATACTTGGCGTACCGATATTGGTACTTTGGATTCAAGTATTAGCAATACTCAGACCGAAACTGTAGGACGTTTAATTCCAGCACGTGCTCAGAATTTGTCAAAAACTGTCACACCTCGCTTACTTGAGAGTGAAGATACTATTTTTGATACAAAGTTCACCACACAACACTTTAGTGGGCACAACATAACACTAGGCGGTCAATGGTGGGATGCAAGCATTAAAGACGGCTTACGTGTGAATAAAGAAGTTTCTTTTGATCAACTCGGTTTGTTTGCAGAAGATACTTGGGCATTAACGGATAGCTTAGCTCTGACTTTAGGTCTACGTTTTGATGATCACAGCACTTTTGGTGATTTTTGGACACCTCGTGCGTACCTCGTTTGGAATGCAAATGACAATTGGACATTTAAAGGCGGATATTCTGAAGGATATAAAGCACCACGTTTAGAACGCTTAACCAATGGTATTTATAATGTCAGCGGCCAGGGACGTAACCCAGTTTTTGGTAATCCTAATTTAAAGCCAGAAACGAGCAACAACTTTGAGTTAGCTGCATATTTCAATAATAACGATAATTTTGATGCCAACATTACTGCCTTCTATAGTCAGGTAGAAGATAAAATTGTAAATGGTAATGCTGAACTAAAATGTGACACAGATACCAATAAAGCAGCTTGTGAAGCATTTATGGACTCCATTGGAACACCGTGGACCATGGATTATTATAAAAGCAAAGGGCAAACACGAGCAGACTCATGGAATGTTACTCGTCCAACTAACGCAGAAGAAGCCGAGGTTTATGGAATCGAAACTGGTTTCAATTGGGAGTTTATCCCTGCTTGGAAATTTGGTCTAAATTACACTTGGACAGAAACCGAAATTAAAGATTCCAAGTTGGGTAATCCACCTTTAAACGATACTCCTGAACATATTGTAAATGCTTCTTTAAAATGGCAAGCAGCTGATTACGTGAATCTATGGGCTCGTGGTGAATACCGAAGTGAGCGTGCTCGTTTTACATCAACTTATGAAAACTTAACTGCTGCCAACCAAAAGGTTTATGATGAATTAGGTGACTTTAAATCTTATGCCTTATTCCATATTGGCTCTAATTTTACCGTAAACGATAATTGGGATATTGGTGTCGCACTGTACAATGTTTTTGATAAAGACTTTACCGATTACGAACTAATTGATGGCAGTTATTACAACCGCCACAGCAACACCCAAGAAGGTCGCCGTGTTCAATTGAGTACAACCTTTAAATTCTAAACTCGCTTTATATTTCTCAAACCCTGCTTCGGCAGGGTTTTCTGTCTTTACTCCCAAGCCTTTCACGTTCACATCGTTTTATTAAATAAAAATATTGATAATGATTATTATTTTCAAATAAGAATTAGAAAAAAGTGCCGTTCCGCACATTGTTGTTGATAATGATTCTCAATACAATTAGCAACAATTGTTATAGACGTCATAACAACAACTTCACACTTTATTCATTTTGAACTAAAAACGCTGAATAAAGCGTGGCCTCCTGTTGGTTTACATTTAGGGAAATACCATAAATGGCACAGATCAAAAGCCGCAAACACAATCGCTCTGCGCAACTGATGGCTTTAGCCGCCTCTCTTCCACTACTTGCACATGCCGCAAGCCCTGAAGATGACGTCACCCACTTACCCACCATTACGGTTAAATCAGAAGCCGAAAGCAAATACAAGGCAGACCGTTTAAGTTCTGCAAAATATACACAGCCGTTGTTGGATACCCCACAAACAATTTCTGTGATTAAAAAAGAAATGCTACAAGAACAAGGCGCAACGTCCTTAGTTGAAGCCTTACGCAATACACCAGGCATTACTCTACAATTGGGAGAAAATGGCAATACTAGTGCTGGCGATGCCTTTCAAATGCGTGGTTTTTCCACCCAAACCTCGACCTATGTTGATGGTGTCCGAGATTTAGGCGCAATCAGCCGTGATGTATTTAACATTGATCAAATTGAAGTTGTCAAAGGCCCATCGGGTTCAGAAGCGGGTCGTGGTGCAGCATCGGGTTATATCAATTTAGTCAGCAAATTACCGCAAAGTGAAAGCAGTCAGGAAATTTCTGCAACTTACAACACAGCACAACATACAAGACTTTCTGCAGATATTAACCAGGCCATCAATCCAAATACCGCATTTCGTCTAAATGTAATGGGGCAAGAAGGCGGCATAGAAGGACGTGACTATATTGAAAACAATAGTTATGCCATCGCCCCTTCTATTGCCTTTGGATTAAACACTGCCACACGCCTTTATTTATATTCTCAACACATCAGACAACGCAATATTCCAGATGGTGGCATTCCAACTGTGGGCATGCAAGGCTTTTACAATACCGATTCACTGTTAGCCACTGCGCCTAAAGTTAATCGGGAGAATTTTTATGGCCATGTCAATGACTATGAAGATGTCGATGCTGATATGTTCACCGCAAAAATTGAAAGTGATTTAACCGATCAACTCAAACTGACCAATATCACCCGTGTAGCGAAAACCCACATGAATCGGGTTTTAACAGGCATCAATACAGGTGCAAATGGTCTTCGAACCAATGGTTCATCAAACCCTGCCGAATGGGAAGTGAACCGCTCCCGCCAAGGCGTCGATCAAGAAAATAAAATTCTGGCCAATCAAAGCACTTTAAACTGGAGTGTCAAAACGGGGGCAGTACAGTATGATGTTGTTGCAGGCATGGAGTTTTTAAAAGAACAGCAATCTAGCAAACTCATGGCAACCCAGATGCCTGGCGAAGCCACTGCCGATACACCGTGGGCCAATCTTTATCACCCAGACCGCAATCAAGCCATGCCAGCGCTTATTTATAATGGCGGTTATACCGATGGTGAAACCCAAACGGCAGCCGCATATTTATTTGATACTCTAAAATTTGGGGAGCGTTTTCAACTGAATGGTGGCGTACGGGTCGATTATTATGAAACAGATTATCAAGGGCTTACTCTGCCACGTGGGGGAAATGCTTTGGTGGCCACAGATCTGAGCACCCACGATACGCTGTTCAGTTGGAAACTTGGCGCTGTGTATAAGCCTACGTTAAATAGCAGCATTTACGCTGCGTATGCAAAATCGCTGACTCCGCCCGGCAGCGCCAACTTTAGCCTGTCTGAATCGGGCAATGACGCAATCAATGCCAAGCCTCAAGAAACCCATCATTATGAAGTAGGCAGCAAATGGGAGTTACTACAAGGCAAGCTGGCTTTGGCTGCTGCAGCGTATCGTACAGAAAATGAAAATCAATCGACTATAGATCCAATTTCTCAGCTTGCTGTACAAGAGGGTAAAAAACGGGTCGATGGCATTGAGTTGAGTGCCGTTGGTCAAATGACCGAAAACTGGAATTTGTCTGCAGGCGTTGCGCACATGAAAGTGAAACAACTCAATCAACGTTCAACGAGTGCCACAACCTTATCGGAACGTTGGTCGCCTGAATGGACTGCAAGTTTATGGTCAACCTACGACTGGGCGGGCTTTAAATTAGGTTTGGGCGCGCGTTATGTCGATGAACAAAAACGTGTTGTGACTGACAGCAACGCACCAGCCAACATGCCAAATATTCCAGGCTATGTCGTGTTTGATGCATTGGCAGGCTACAACTTCAACAAAAATGCCTCGTTAAATTTAAACCTTTATAACCTTGCCGATAAAGAATACATCAGCACGCTAAACAATGGTGGTGGTCGCGTCGTGCTTGGGCAGCCACGCTCGGCAGCAATCAGCTTAAACTACAAGTTCTAAGTTATAGCAAATCTGTAGTAGCCCGCTTAAAACAGGCTACAGATTTAGATTCGAGCGATAGATTATTTTTCATACCATCTATTGCTCGAACTTTGCATGCCGAACAACGCTGTAGAATGTTCAGCAGTTTGAATTCAAACTTTTTCAGGAAGAATCGGTATGATGCTTCACATTCCAGAGGTCCTCAGCAAAATTCAAGTCCAACGAATTCGTGCTGAATTGGACACCGCAGATGCATGGCAAAATGGTCAACTCAGTGCAGGGGCTCAAGCACAGAAAATTAAACAGAATTTGCAGTTTGACCTGCAACATCCGAGCTGTGCAACACTGTCACAAGACATCCTCAGCGCACTGAAACAGCAGACTTTAATACAGTCGTTCGCGCTCCCTTTGCATATCCTCCAGCCGATGTTCAATTGTTATCAAAACACAGCAGCCTATGGCAATCATGTTGATAATGCCGTGCAATATTGCGCACAGGTACAACGTCCGATTCGCACAGATGTGTCCATGACCCTGTTTTTAAGTGAGCCTGAAGAATATCAGGGCGGTGAACTGATTATTGAAGACAATTACGGTAGTCATGAAGTCAAACTCAGTGCAGGTGATGCCATCGTGTACCCTGCTACCAGTTTACATCGGGTCGAACCTGTTACAGCAGGTCAACGAATTGCAGCGTTTACATGGTGTCAAAGTATGGTAAAAGATGACTGGCAACGCAGTATGCTGTTCAATTTAGATATGACTATTTTGCAATTGCGTCAACAACTTGGAGATACAGCAGAAGTATTGGCACTAACCGCACATTATCACAATCTGATTCGTCAATGGAGTCAGTTATGAATACCACGCCATTGGCAGCTTTGAATCACATCCCGCCACATTTACACACCATTGCCGACTATCAAAAACAGGCGCAATTACATTTAGATGCAGCCACTTGGGCCAATTTAGAAGGCGCTGCAGGCGATGAATATAGTCTGAACAACAATTTACGTGCGTTTGCCGATATTCAATTATTGCCCCGTCATTTAAATACTTTTGCAGGGGCAAATACGCAAATTCAGCTCTTGGGCGAACAGTATCCACACCCAATTTTTTTAGCGCCCGTGGCTTACCAACAACTGTTTCATCCACAGGGGGAAATTGCTACAGCGCAAGCGGCAGCCGCCCTACAAGCCCCCATGATTCTCAGTCATTTAAGTACCACTTCAATGAGCACACTGAATCAGGTTTCGGGCGCGGCAAAATGGTTTCAACTGTATTGGCAAGGCAGTCGTAAAGCTGCTTTGGATTTGATTTTTCAAGCGCAACACTATGCCTATCAAGCCATTGTACTCACGGTTGATGCACCGCACATGGGCATTCGAGATCGGGAACGTCGCGCTGCTTTTCAATTGCCTGCACATATTCGGGCGGTATATCAATCATCTGTAAATACCACTCCGCTTAAGGAAAATCAGCACCCTCTTTTTGATGGATTGATGCAGCAGGCTGCCACATGGGAAGATATTGCTTGGTTGCTACAACACAGTCCACTGCCTATTTTACTCAAAGGTATTTTACATCCTGCCGATGCGCAGCAGGCATATCAGTACGGAGCACACGGTATTATTGTGTCTAATCATGGTGGCCGAATTTTAGATACCGCGGTCAGCCCAATTCAAATTTTAGGCACGATGCGAAAAATTTTATCGCACGATTTCCCAATTTTATTAGACAGTGGGATTCGTCGTGGCACAGATATTTTTAAAGCACTGGCCTTGGGAGCAAGTGCGGTTTTGGTCGGTCGTCCATATATTTATGGCTTGGCAGTTGCAGGCGCGCTAGGGGCAGCGCATAGCATTAAACTGTTAAAGGAAGAATTTGAAGTCACAATGGCACTTATGGGAACAAGCTGCATCAAACAAATCAACAGCAGCTATATTTATCACCAAAATAGCTAATATCAGAAAAATATTTCACAACACATGCCGTATCTGTAAAAAACAGGGAATTATTACCCTTGCAGATCGATTAACATACAGATATTGGTTTACAAGTGCCATGATTCTACTTTTAGCGATAGCCTCCTGAAAACAGCTTGTAAATTGATAGAATAGACACAATCTATATTTATAGTAAGTTGCCGTTATCCACGCGATGCAACCGCTACTATTCAAGGAGTTTTCACATGATGTTGGCAGATCCAAGCAAAAAATACCGTCGTATGTACCAGCGTGTCGATTTACCAGACCGCCAATGGCCGAATAACGAAATTACCAAAGCGCCAATTTGGATGAGTACCGACCTACGTGACGGTAACCAAGCGATCTTTGAGCCAATGAACATCGAACAAAAATTCAAAATGTTCCAAATGCTTGTGAAAATTGGTTTTAAACACATCGAAATTGGTTTCCCATCGGCATCTCAAGTTGACTTCGATTTCACCCGTAAATTGATTGAAGAAGGTCATATTCCAGATGACGTGTATATTGAAGTCTTGGTACAGGCGCGTGACCACTTAATTCAACGTACTTTTGAATCTTTACAAGGTGCTAAACGTGCGATTGTGCATATTTATAATGCCAACTCACCAACCTTCCGTAACAAAGTCTTGAATGTTGATGTTGAAGGTGCCAAACAATTGGCAATCAATGCAGCAAGCAAAGTAAAAGAATACGCAGCGAAGCAACCTGAAACAGAATGGGTATTCCAGTACAGCCCAGAATGTTTTACTGCAACTGAGTTGGAAGTGGCTAAAGATGTTTGTGATGCCGTGACTGAAATTTGGGAAGCATCGCCAACCAATAAAGTAATTTTAAACTTGCCTGCAACGGTAGAAGTGTCTACACCAAACGTGTATGCCGACCAAGTGGAATGGATGCACCGCAACATTGCGCGTCGTGATGGCGTGATCATTTCAGTACACTGTCACAATGACCGTGGTTGTGGTATTGCCGCATCTGAATTGGCAATCATGGCAGGTGCAGACCGTGTAGAAGGCTGTGTATTTGGTAATGGTGAACGTACCGGTAACGTAGACGTTGCTGCAATTGCCTTGAACATGTACACCCAAGGTGTTGCACCAGAATTGGATTTCTCGAACATCAACGAAATTATTGCCACAGTTGAAGAATGCACAGGTTTGCCAGTGCATCCACGTCATCCGTATGCAGGTGATTTGGTGTTTACTGCATTCTCTGGTTCACACCAAGATGCGATTAAGAAAGGTTTTGAATTCCAGAAAAACGAAGAAATTTGGGATATGCCTTACTTGCCAATCGACCCGAAAGACTTAGGTCGTGACTATGATGCGGTGATTCGTGTCAACTCACAATCGGGTAAAGGCGGGATAGCTTACTTGTTAGAATCGAACTACAACGTGACTTTACCACGTCGTTTACAAATCGAATTCTCACAAATTGTGCAACAACGTACCGATGAGCAAGGCACTGAAATTAGCGCAAGCGAAATCTGGAACTTGTTTAAAGACACTTACGTTGCAGTAAAAGATGCGCACTATGCGACCAAAAACTACAAACTATCTGATGAAAATGGCAATCAAGTCATTGAGTTAGATGTGGTCGTGAACGGCGAAACGCAACGCTTACGCGGTGAAGGCAATGGCCCAATTTCAGCAATTTTGAATGCACTTCAATTACCAATTGATGTCTTGAATTATGAAGAACGCAGCATTAGCTCTGGCGCACATGCAAAAGCGTTGGCATTGATTGAGTTGCAAGTCAAAGGCACAGGTAAATCTGCCTTTGGTGCAGGGGTACATGACAACATCGTGACCTCATCTATTGATGCAATTATTGCCTGCACCAACCGCTTGATTGAACAAGGCGTATTAAGCACAGATCAAGTAGTTGCAGCAGCAGTATAATCTTGCGCTAACATGTAAAAGCATTTTGAAAAGGATACCCCAAGTGGTATCCTTTTATTTATTCATCCTCAGGATTTAAGGCGAATTATTCCCGTGTCTTTTCCAGCTGACTCAGTAGGTATTGTTGTTCCAGAAAAATTCCAATTTGAAGAACCTTTAGAACTCGAATGCGGTCGTGTTCTGCCCCGCTTTGAACTCATGGTCGAAACTTATGGCACGCTAAATGCCGATAAATCCAATGCGATTCTGATCTGTCATGCACTATCAGGGCATCACCATGCTGCGGGTTATCATCATGCCGATGATAAAAAAGCAGGTTGGTGGGATGCCTGTATTGGCCCAGGAAAAGCCATTGATACCAGTCGTTTCTTTGTGGTGGCGCTAAACAATATTGGCGGCTGTAACGGCTCTACAGGCCCAACATCGCCCAACCCTGAAAATGACAACCGTCCTTATGGCCCAGACTTCCCTTTAGTTACGGTGCGAGATTGGGTAAAAACCCAAGCCATGCTGTCTGACCGTTTAGGCATTGAGGTCTGGTATTCAATTATTGGCGGTTCTTTGGGTGGTATGCAGGCTTTGCAATGGTCGGTAGATTATCCTGACCGTCTGAAAAAATGCGTAATTATTGCCAGTGCGCCAAAACTGTCTGCACAAAATATTGCCTTTAACGAAGTCGCACGTCAGTCCATTTTATCTGACCCAGATTTTCATCATGGACGCTATTTGGAACATGACAGCTATCCAAAACGTGGATTGATTTTGGCACGCATGGTCGGACACATCACCTATTTGTCTGAAGAAGCCATGAAACAGAAATTTGGTCGTGACTTAAAATCTGGCAAGTTTATGTATGGTTTTGATGTCGAATTTCAGGTCGAAAGCTATTTGCGCTATCAGGGCGAACAATTTAGCCGTAATTTTGATGCCAATACCTATTTAATTATGACCAAGGCACTGGATTATTTTGATCCTGCACGTGAATACGAGCAATCCTTACAAAAAGCCATGGCGAATACAAAATGCAAGTTTTTAGTGGTGTCATTTACCACCGACTGGCGCTTTAGCCCTGAGCGTTCGCAGGAAATTGTGGATGCGCTAATTAGCAATCATAAACCTGTCAGCTATTTAGATATTGATGCCGAACAAGGACACGACTCGTTCTTGTTCCCAATTCCACTGTACGTGAAAGCCATGCGTGCATTCTTGGGCGGAACAGAACATCTTCAAGCAACCCCACAGGAGGCCGTGTAATGCGTCTTGATCAGCAACTTGCCGAAAAGTGGATTAAACCCAATTCTAAAGTACTCGATTTGGGTTGTGGCGATGGTGAACTGTTGGCACACATGAGCAAACAGCATAATATTCGTGCATACGGATTAGAAATTGATCAAGAAAAGATTGCAATTGCGATCAGTCGCGGGTTAAATATCATCCAACAAGACTTGAATTTGGGGCTTAGCCGTTTTGCAGACCAGTCTTTTGACTATGTGGTCATGGCACAAGCCTTGCAAGCAGTAGATGCACCTGACGTATTATTAAGAGATATGGTACGTGTGGGTAAACAGGCAATTATTACCTTTCCGAACTTTGCGCATTGGAAGACTCGCTCTTTTCTTGCCTTAAAAGGGAAAATGCCTGTTTCAGATGCATTACCTTATATGTGGTACAACACCCCAAATATTCATTTGTGTACGTTTCGTGATTTTGAGGCACTTTGTGCCGAAAATAATATTCGCATCATTAACCGACTTGCCGTGAATGGGAATCAACAAGATAGTTTACTCAGTAAGCATCTGCCTAATTTGTTTGGTGAAGTCGCAATTTATCGAGTGAGCGCTCTATGAAAAAACTATTATTAAGCACCACGCTATTGGTTGGACTGTTGAGCATTCAAGCCCATGCAGATTATGTTTCACCATCATCTTCTGTAGCGAGCCAAGCGGCTCAATATTCAACCATGGATATTAATGGCTTGATTAAAGCAGCCAAAGCAGGTCAGGCAGGCGCACAATTTTACTTAGCGACAAAATATCAACAAGGTAAAGACGTTCAACAAGACAGCCGTCAAGCGTTTGCTTGGTACAAAGCTGCGGCAGATCAAGGTTTATCGGCTGCGCAATTAAATGTAGGTCGTATGTTGGCAGATGGTATTGGCACGAAAAAAGACGAAGTCTTAGCACGTCAATATTTTGAAAAGGCGGCTAGCCGTGGTGATAACCGTGCCAGCTTTAACCTTGCCATGATGGAAGAACAAAAGAAAAACTATATGGGTGCGTATCAGTGGTATGAGTTATCTACCCGTGATGGCATGCTCGACAATAAAGTAATTTCTTTGTCTGAAGGTAAGAAAACCGCTTTGGCAGCTAACTTAACTCAAGAACAAATTCGTCAAGCACGTGACCGCGCAGACCAATGGATTCAAGCGCAATAAATTTAACTACGTTTGAAGTGATCTCAAAGCACCTTCGGGTGCTTTTTGTTTTATCCGAAATAAACTGCCTGCATGGCCTGTAGCAGTTCAGGACTGAATTCTTCTACTGCAGCAGAACCTAATGCCGCATCTATACCACAATGCGGACAAATTGCGGTTTGCTCATCATCACACCAATCTTCAATTTCGCTATAAGCAAAAGTTTCCAGACAGTAAAAACAGCCAGAACGCTCACTTTGCTGCAATAATGTACGGTGCTGACTCGAATAACGGTAGATCTCTGAAATTTTGCTCATCATGATTCCCCTATTTTTTTATATCTCAGCATAATTGGTATGTATTAAAACAAATCTATCTAAGATTAAACTTTTAAGTCTGCAAAATCCGTTAAAATATCCAAGATTATTTTGAATTAAGATCTGAATTATGGCTGCAACTGATTGGCGTGCTCAAGGTACTTTGGTTTTAGCAAGCAATAACAAGGGAAAAATTGCAGAATTTGAAACCCTGTTTGCGCAATTAGACTTGCCTGTGCAAGTGATTCCGCAAGGTCAACTAAATATTGAAGATGCTGTTGAAGATGGTTTGAGCTTTGTTGAAAATGCCATTTTAAAAGCACGCCATGCCGCAAAAATTTCAGGAAAGCCTGCCATTGCAGATGACTCTGGTTTATGTGTGCCTATTTTAGGCGGCGCACCGGGGATTTATTCTGCACGTTTTGCAGGCGAACATGGCAATGATGCAGCCAACAATGAAAAACTTTTGAATAAACTCAAACCACTACGTCAAGACGGCGCAGCAATTGAAGGTATGTTTGTTTGTGTTTTGGCTTTGGTTGAACATGCCGATGATCCATTACCACAAATTTTCCAAGGTATTTGGAAAGGCGAGATTTTAGCAGAAGCTCGTGGTGAAAATGGTTTTGGCTATGACCCGCTCTTTTGGTTGCCTGAATTGGGAGTGTCGAGCGCAGAAATGTCGAAAGCAGAAAAGAATAAAATCAGTCACCGTGGTCAGGCGATGCAACTGTTTAAAGCAAGTTTACAAGCTTAGATTTAACAGATGTGATTGATCTTACAGCCCGTTTTCAAACACGGGCTGTTTTATTTTCAAGCTTTACAAATCAGGTCAAACATCCCTTGTCGTCAAATCGCAACACATTCGTCACCGCATTGTCATACAGACCTGTTGAGATAGGCTCAACTATTGAGAGGTCTAAATCATGGCAGGATTATCTATTTGGCACGTGCTGATTTTTGCAATTGTGGTCATTTTATTATTTGGTACATCTAAGCTTAAAAACTTAGGTAAAGATGTAGGTGGCGCGGTCAAAGATTTTAAAAAATCAATAAAAGATGATGAGGCAGAAGCGGCGCAACTGAAAGAACCTCGTACGATTGAACATCAAGCCAATAGCAGTGATGTAAATTCGACTGTAAAGCATTAAGGCTGAGGGTTTGAGATTATGCTCAATATTGGAATGACGGAACTGCTGATTTTCGGCATCATTGCATTATTGGTGCTGGGTCCTGAAAAACTCCCTGAAGCAACGCGTTTTGTCGGCAAGTGGTACGCTAAAATTAAACGTATGGTCAGTAATGTTCAAAATGACATTGACCGCGAATTGCGTTTATCTGAATTACGCGAGCAAATGCAGCAAGAAATGGCGCGTATTCAGGAACTTGAAGCAAAGATGCAAGCACAAATGCATGAAATGCAGCAAGAAAAAATATTTGAAGATATAACTGCAAAAAGCACACATTCCCCGCATGCCGTATCAAAAAATACCTTACAACAGCATCATTACACCTTGGTTTTAAATACTGAAAAAACCTCTGCGGTGTTACTCCCTAAAACTAAAATGACATCACATTCAAATTTATCTGCGCTACAACATACTACAGCGCCCTATACTGAAATGAAGGTTGCAGTATGAGCCAATCAAACGCTTCTGAGCTTTCACATTTGCCTGTGAAGGCAGAGCAAGCCGCATTAGAAGAAATGCCAATTACCAAGCACTTGATGGTGCTGCGTAATCATCTTTTTAAAATTGTAGGGCTTATTCTTGCCTTATTCTTCTGTTTATTGCCCTTTGCCAATAAAACTTATCAAGTATTGTCGGAACCATTACGTGCACAGTTGCCACATACATCAACCATGATTGCGACTGATGTTACCGCAACCTTTATGGCGCCGTTTAAACTAAACTTTTTTGTCGCGCTGTTCATTGCGATGCCATTTATTTTGTATCAGATTTGGGCATTCGTAAAACCAGCGTTATATGAAAAAGAAAAAAGTTTGGCGCTGCCTTTGCTGATCGGCAGTATTTGCTTGTTCTATATCGGAATTAGCTTTGCTTACTTTGTCGCCTTGCCATCCATTCTGCACTTTTTCATTAGCGTTTCCCCTGAAACAGTCGCCCCGATGACCGACATTAATAGCTATCTTACGTTTTGTTTGAAGCTGTTTTTGGTTTTTGGTTTTACCTTTGAGATTCCAATTGTCACACTTTTGCTGATTATGATTGGTGTCGTGTCTACGCAAACTTTGGTTGAAAAACGTCGCTTTATTATTGTTGGCTGTTTTTTTGTGGCCATGTTTGTCACACCGCCAGACGCTTTATCGATGATCATGCTTGCCATTCCGATGTGGATGCTGTTTGAAATTGGTTTGTTTTTTGGCAAATTAATTGAGAAGCGCCGAGTCAGTCACAGCTAATCTAAAATATTGAATTTTAAAAAGAAGCACATGGTTGCTTCTTTTTTTGTGCGTGTAGATCACAACTGAACGGATTTAATCAGTTTGACACATAAGCTTAACCCGCATGTCATGTTTAGCCACTAATTTACATATAACTTTCAAACGACTAAGCAATTTGCTAGGAAAAAAAATGACTGATTTTATGCCTTACAATGAAGATCAAGAGTTAGATAATAACACTTCAGACAATACGCACTTTCGTGACATTCTAGAACAACGCATGAGCCGTCGCAGTTTAATTAAAAAAACTGCAAGCGGTGCAGCAGCTTTAGCTTTAGCTTCTTCTTTATCTGCATGTAGTGATGATGATGAAGATACAAATGTAACACCACCAACAAGTAAAGAAGAACCCAATACCAAGCCTGAAACATTAACATTTAAAGCTGTAGATAAAAATTTAAATGATATTGTTACTGTTCCTGAAGGTTACCAAGCAACTGTATTATATGCTTTAGGTGACTCAATCAATCCTTCTTATAGCAATTGGAATGCAGATGCAGATGTTCCATCTGGCCCAAGTTTCCAATTCCGCTCTGGTGACTGTCACGATGGCATGAGCTATTTTGGCTTAAGTACTAAAACTGGTCGTTATGATGAAAATGCATCAGATCATGGCTTATTGGTTTTGAACCACGAATATATCAACCAAACCTTCTTACATCCAAAAGGCGCAACTAAAAAGGATGGACGTCGCCCAGAAGATGAAGTGATTCGTGAAGTAAATGCACACGGTGTTTCAGTCGTTCATATTAAGAAAAATGCTGAAACTCAAGCTGTAGAGATTGTGAAGTCATCACCATTTAACCGTCGTATTACAGCTTCGACTGTCATGGATTTTGCAGGGCCTGTAGCTGGTTCTCCATTACTGCACACAGCATTCTCTCCCGCTGGTCGTCAAACTCGAGGCACACAAAATAACTGTGGTAATGGTTATACACCATGGGGCACTTATTTAACTGCTGAAGAAAATTTTATTGGTTATTTCCAACGCTCAGGTACAGACCAATACTCAGCCCGTAGTGAAGCTGAAAAAATAGCACTTAAACGCTATGGCTTAGGCTTAGAGATCTCTTATCAAACTGAAAAAAATGCAGACGGTAGTGTTAAACGTGATGCGAAAAACAACATCATTTATATTTTAGATGCTGATGGTAAAAAAATTCCAGAACGCGATGAGCAAGATCGCATCGTGTATTTGAATAAATCTTCACGCTATGGTTGGGAAACAGCAGAAGCTGGTTTTGAATCTCAAGACATGTATGATCGTTGGGCTGCTAACGTAACCAAAGAGTCTGCAACTCAAGACTATCGTAATGCGCCAAATACATTTGGCTGGATTGTAGAAATTGATCCATTCGATAGCCGCTCAAACCCAGTAAAACGTACTGCATTAGGTCGTTTTGCTCACGAAGACTGTCGCGCCAGCCGCGCAATTGAAGGGCAAAAATTTGCATTCTATATGGGCGATGACTCGCGCGGTGAGTACATCTACAAATTTGTATCAGATGCAACATGGGATCCTAAAGATGTGAATGGTGGCTATCGAGCTGGCGACAAATATATGAATTCAGGGAAATTCTATGTCGCTAAATTTAATGCATCAGGCACAGGAGAGTGGATTGAACTGGCTTATGGTAAAAATGGCTTAACCGAAACAAACGCTATTTACCCATTTAGCTCACAAGCGGATGTCCTTACTTTTGCTCGTCTTGCAGCAGATGCTGTAGGAGCTACAAAAATGGATCGTCCAGAATGGGTTGCTGTAAACCCTGAAAATGGTGAAGTGTACGTGACTTTAACCAATAACTCGAACCGTGGTTCAAGCTATGCAACAGATCCTGCAAACCCACGTAACTACACCGATCCTGAAGGTGGTAAAGGTAACGTCAATGGTCATATTATCCGCTTTAAAGAAGAGAATACTGCAGCAACATCATTTGAATGGGATATCTATCTATTTGGTGCTGAAGCAAGTATGGATCCGACAATTAACCTTTCTAATTTAAGCGATGCAAACGACTTCTCAAGTCCAGATGGTATGTGGTTTGACCCACGTGGTGTTCTTTGGATTCAAACAGATGATGGCGCATATACAGATGTTACAAACTGTATGATGTTAGCAGCACTACCTGGTCAAGTTGGTGATGGCGGTGTTGTAAAAACTGTTGGTGATCAAAGTACAATTGCTGGTGCTCAAGTCACCGATAAAAACTTACGTCGCTTCCTTGTTGGGCCAAAAGAATGTGAAATTACAGGTGTAACCATGACACCTGACTACAAAGCAATCTTTATTAACGTTCAGCACCCAGGTGAAGATTCAAAGAGTTTTGATGCGCCAAGCAGCCATTGGCCTGCAACACAAACTGACATGAACAATAAAACTGCACGTCCTCGTTCAGCAACGGTTGTCATCACCCGTAAAGACGGCAAAGCAATCGCTGGATAACATCCATAAATTAAAAATGCCGACATCACGTCGGCATTTTTTATGCCTCAATGTTCAACTGTTGCTGCACAATATCTCCCTTTTGCTCACCATATTGTGTTTTTTCCAGCCATGTAAATTGCTGCGCCTGCATACGTAAAAAATTGGAACAACGTGTACCGTAAAGTGGACTTTGAATAAAAGTCGATGACAACAACGCTTCCATCTCCAATGAAATCCCTGTTTGCGGTAACAATTCAGATGCAACTTTGCGTTCATCTTGCAAAATATCCCACGCCGCAGCATTTAGCTCTGCCGTTGCAAGATCAGGCAATTGCAGCATCGGTAAAAACTCCTGCGTAAAGCGTTTGCGTAAGCGTGCAGTTTTCTCCCAAGGGTCACTCATCAATCCATTCGACACCACATAAACGCCTTTAGCTAAAACCTGCGGCGCTTCTCCACGGTTACTCATGTACACCGCTTGAGTGGTGTCACCCACAAATAAATTAAAACCTGCATATTCACATTGCTGTTTTTCTAAGGCTTGCGCAAAACGGATAGGCGTTTGCTCAGATTCTAAAAAAGCCTGAATAATATGCCCACGTGAAGTTGGATATTCACGAACATCATTCGCATCACGATAATTGGTAATCACAGCCCAGCGTCCCGATGGGGTAATGCCCATCCACGTACCGCCCGATTCTAAATCTTGCCCTGCAACAATTGGACTATCAGACCATGCTGCCAGTGCTGCTGTCGGACGCCGATAGAACTCATCTCGATTTGAAATCAAACACAGTGGTGTGTCTGTCAAGACCTGCCAAGCCAATGCCACAATACACATAATTTAAACTCTTGATCTTTACACATTGAATGTACAACATTTTTCATCACATTCAGCTAAAATCTGTGCAAAACAGAATCACAAGGAACAGGAATGCTCACCTATCCAAATATTGACCCCGTTGCTATTTCGCTCGGGCCTTTACAAGTCCATTGGTATGGCTTGATGTATTTACTGGCATTTTTATTTGCATGGGGTTTGGCAACTTACCGTGCCAAACAACGTGGCTGGACACCAGACATGGTTTCCGACCTGATTTTTTACGGCGCTTTGGGCGTGGTGATTGGTGGACGTGTCGGTTATGTGTTTTTCTACGGCTTTGAACAATTTTTGGAAAATCCACTGTGGTTATTCCAAGTCTGGACAGGCGGCATGAGTTTCCATGGCGGCTTTCTGGGCGTGATTTTAGCCATGCTGTTCTGGTGTAAAAAATACAAAATGACGTGGTTTCAAACTTTGGATTTTATTGCCCCATGTGTACCTACAGGTCTAATGTTTGGTCGTATTGGTAACTTTATTGGTGGTGAATTATATGGTCGCCCTGTGACCGATCCGAATTTTGCTTTGGGGATGATTTTCCCGACCGATCCTTTACAATTGGTACGTCATCCATCGCAATTGTATCAAGCCTTATGTGAAGGTCTAATCCTGTTTATTGTACTGTGGTGGTTTAGTTCAAAGCCACGTCCACGCATGGCAGTGTCTGCCCTATTCCTGATTGGTTATGGTTTGGCGCGCTTTGTTGTCGAATTTTTCCGCGAACCCGATCATGGTCAGCTCTTTATTGCATGGATGAGTAAGGGACAATTCCTGAGCTTACCAATGATTTTGGTCGGTTTCTGGATGATGTGGTATGCCTATCAAAAGAAAATTTATGATTGGGGGCCGCAAAAAAACAGCTAAGCTACTACCCATTTAAATGCAGGTTTCATCCATTCAGGCGAAGTCAATCTTCGCCTTTTTTATGCTACAGTGCTATCTATTACTTACACTTTTCAGACATCAATATCTCACATGCTTGAATTTTGGTTTAACCCACAGGTTGCGGTCACAAAGAAAATTGCCCTGCTAATGGTGATCGCGCTGGTCACTGCAGCGGTATACTTCTTAGAACCCTTAAAGCTCGATGCGATTTTAATGTTTCTGGCTGCAGGTATTGTTTTTTTAATTTGTCGTTACTGCAAAATTCATTTTACTGCACAACATCCCACAGGTTGGTTGGCACGACTATTGACTTGGATTCCACTGGCGTTGTTACTCGCAATAATTTTTATGCAGATTCAACACGGTGAAATTTTACTGTCGGGCGCTCAAGGCATTGGCTTTACCGCTTTGGCTATTTGCCTGTTTTCGCCGTTGGCTTTACTGCATCAACATCACGCTTCCGACACACAATAAAGTCACAACTTTAAAAACTCTGCTATTATTCTTTCTGATTTACTGGGCATCGAATTGCCCAAACAAAAAATATTTCTTTTGCTTGACCAGAGAACGCTATGCGCCAGTATTTAGACCTACTCCAACATATTCTTGACCATGGTGGCGACAAAGGTGACCGTACCGGAACAGGCACACGTTCAGTGTTTGGGCACCAAATGCGTTTTAACCTTGCACAAGGTTTTCCACTGCTGACTACCAAAAAAGTACATTTCCGTTCTATCGTAATTGAGCTGTTATGGTTTTTAAAAGGCGATACCAACGTCAAATATCTACAAGAACATAAAGTCAGTATTTGGGATGAATGGTCTACCGCAGAACAAACCGCGCGCTTTGGTCGTCCTGAAGGTGAACTTGGCCCAGTGTACGGACATCAATGGCGTAATTTTGGTGCAACACAAAAAGCCGATGGTCTGTATGAGCAAGATGGTTTTGACCAAATTGCATGGTTAATCAATGAAATTAAAACCAATCCAAATTCACGGCGTTTAATCGTGTCAGGCTGGAACCCGAAAGAAGCAGGTCAAGTTGCTTTACCGCCTTGCCATACTTTATTCCAGTTTTTTGTGCACAACGGCAAACTCTCATGCCAGCTATATCAACGCAGTGCCGATGTGTTTTTAGGCGTGCCTTTTAATATTGCCAGCTATGCTTTACTAACCCACATGATCGCGCAAGTCTGTGATTTAGAAGTCGGAGATTTTGTCTGGACAGGTGGCGATACGCATTTATATGCCAACCACTTTGAACAGGCACAGTTACAGCTAAGCCGTGAACCACTGGCGTTATGTCAGTTAAAACTCAATCCTGAAATCAAAGATATTTTCGATTTTAAATTTGAAGATATTGAAATTGTAGGCTATGAGTCACATCCTGCAATTAAAGCACCTGTCGCTGTTTAATTGCCTGTTGCTAGATTTATCATCTCAACATTTAAATTGCCCCAACGTCCCCAAAAGATGCTTGGCAGACTAAGAAAATACGAGCCTAATTATGTCATTTCAAAATTTAGAAGTTGTACACGTAGTCGCTATGGATCAACAACGCTGCATTGGTCAGGGTAACCAATTGCCGTGGCATATTTCGGCAGACTTAAAACACTTCAAAGAAATCACCCAAGGTGGCGTGGTGATTATGGGACGCAAAACCTTGGAGTCGATGGGACGCACCCTGCCTAAACGTGTCAATTGGGTGATTACCCGCGACCCAAACTGGGCATTTGAAGGCACAAAAGTGGCGCATAGCATTGAAGATGCCTTGCAACAAGCCGTTGCCGATGTTCAAGCCTCAGAAAAACCAAACACTTTATTTATTATTGGTGGTGGTGAAATTTTTAGCCAAACTATGCCGATTGCTGACCGTTTGGAACTGACACATATTGAACTAGATGTTCAGGGAGATGCGCATTATCCTGCCATTCCTGCCGAGTTTAAAAAAGTGGCCTCAGAACAGCATGTCGATGAAAAATCAGGGATTGCCTTTGAGTTTGCCCGCTATCAAAAATAATGCTGACAGCCTTGGCAATATTTGATTATGATGACTTAAACGGAATTTAACTTTGCCTCAGGAATGGCGGATGCTGCATTTCATCTTCAGTTTAGGTGTCGTTCTTTCTTCTATTTGGCTCAGTATGGCCTTGTGGATTCATCAGCCTTTGGGTTGGTTAATGAGCCGTGTGCTGATTGGGACTTGGCTAGCCTTCACCCTCAGCATTTTGGGCATTTATATCACTCAGCATTTGCTCAGTCGCAATCAGGATATTTTGGTTTATCTTTTGGGTTTTACCTTGGGGCTGTTTTGGTATTTTGGGATGGATGCCAAGCAAGACCGTGACTGGAACCCTGAAGTAGCCCGTATGCTGCATTATGAACAAGTACAAGATCAGGTCACGCTGCACAATGTCCGCAATTTTGACTGGCATGCCGATGGTCGCTATACCGAACGTTGGGAAACCCGCCAATTTAACCTGAAACAGATTACGGGGGTGAATATCATCACCTCTTACTGGATGGGGCCAAAAATTGCGCATACCTTAGTCAGTTTTGACTTTGCCGATCAAGCGCCACTCACCTTTTCCATTGAAATTCGCAAAGAAAAACACGAAGAGTTTTCTGCGATTGGTGGCTTCTTTCGGCAATATGAACTCAGCCTTGTCGCTGCCGATGAAAAAGATATCATCTACACCCGCAGCAATATTCGGGGTGAGCAAGTTTATTTTTTCCCGATCCAGCTCAATCCACAAGAAGCACAAGCACTGTTTCAGGAATATCTGCATAAAGCCGATGCTTTAGCCGCCAAAGCGCGTTGGTATAATACGTTGACCAGTAATTGCACCACGCTACTGTTTGACATGATTCAGGCAGTATCTCAAAAACGTTTCCCTGCCGACTATCGTCTGTTTGCTTCGGGTTATTTACCCAATTATTTATATGATTTGCATGCGCTGGATCATCGTTGGGATATGCAAACTTGGTATCAACGTGCCCACATTAACCCACGTGTGGAAAACTTAAAAGATATCCACAGCCAAGACTTTTCCGCGCTCATTCGACAAGGCGTGCAGCTCGATTCTTCAGCAAACATCAGCACGCCTTATTCGCATCCGACTTATCAGAACAAAGTGCTGCCCTGACCTATTTTGGTCATTTTGCGCAGATACAATCAATTCAGAGAAAAAACCACACCATATCTTGGAAAAAGTTGCAGCAAACATACAAGTTTAACTAGAGCCACGGCGCATAATTTGTTTAGATAGCAACAATTTCAAAAAATTAGAGATCATTCCATGCTAAAAAAATACTTCGGGATCACCTTATTGGGTGCAATGATTGCTTTATCAGGATGTGAAACTATGCCAACTCAAACGAGTGCAAGCCAAATTAGCGCAATCAATCAAGCCAACTTAGTACAACGTACATGGACTGCTACGCAATTGGGCAACAGCATGTTAAAAACAGAAGCAAACCGCCAAAACTTGCCATATTTAAACTTTGATGCCGCCACACAAACAGTCACAGGTTCAGATAGTTGTAACCGACTCAGCGGTAGTTATGTCGCAGGACGTGACACCCTACAATTGGGGCAATTGGCAACCACGCGAATGGCTTGCTTAAATAACAACAACTTAGATCAGAAATTTCATGAAGCCCTAAATAAAGTGACGCATTATCAGGTCTATGGTAAAACCCTGAAATTGCTAGATCGCCATGGAAATTTACTGATTCAATTTGAAACACCAACGGCTGCACGTTAACGGCTAAGCCTAATAATAGACAGGCTTAAAATGGTTTATTCATAAAATATAAGGACAAAATCATGCAACAAGCATTGTTTGGTGGCGGATGTTTCTGGTGTGTCGAAGCCGTATTTTTACAACTGCAAGGCGTAGAAAAAGTCACCAGCGGTTATGCAGGTGGACATACCTTAAACCCAAGCTATGAAGATATTTGCCGTGGCGACAGCGGACATGCAGAAGTCATTTTGATTGATTTTGATGAGCAGCAGATCAGCTATTCACAATTACTTGAGGTGTTTTTTGCCACACACGACCCAACCACATTAAACCGTCAGGGCAATGATGTCGGCACACAATACCGCTCTGTGATTTATTATTTAGATGCTACACAGCAACAAGCTGCCGCCGAGATGATTGCAGCCTTACAAGCTGAAGGTGTGAATGTTGTGACTGAACTCAGTGCAGCACCTGAATTTTACCCTGCAGAAGACTATCATCAGAATTTCTTTGCCAAAAATCCAAATCAGGGCTACTGCAATTTTTCCGTTCCACCGAAACTGAATAAATTACGCAGTAAATTTCAGCATTTACTGAAAGTATAACCATTGGATTTAAAAGCAAGTACAAAACGGTGATACTCATCTTTTGATGACATCACCGTTTACACCACTATTTATTTTACAAAAGTCGTCCAGACAAATGCCTGAGTACGTCCTTGTAAGGTCATCTTCAACTGATCGCCCGACTGTAATGCTGCCACCCCTGCAGGTGTACCAGTCATTACCACATCACCAGGTTCTAAACTAAATACTTGGCTAATATCTGCCAACAATGCCGCAATATCAAAAATCAATAAACTGGTATCGCCTTGCTGACGTAATTCATCATTAATGTCCAAACGATATTGCACGTTTTTCCAGTCCTGAATTTCCGATACATCCACCCAATCTGCCAACACACAAGAACCGTCAAACGCTTTGGCTCGTTCCCACGGCTGTCCTTTTTTCTTCAGTTCATCCTGCAATTCACGCAAAGTTAAATCCAAGCCCAAAGTCACTGCACTTACAGCATCCAATACTTTGGCAGGATCTGTGTCTGCATTTAAAGGCTGGTCAATGCGTAAACTCAATTCACATTCATAGTGACAATTGCCCCAGACCTTATTCCACGTAATCCCATCACTTAAACTGCGTAAACTGCTTGGCGGTTTAATAAATAACACAGGATGATCAGGTACAGCATTACCTAATTCTTTGGCATGGTCTGCATAACTGCGACCGACACAGACAATTTTAGATGGACGTGTACTCATGATCATCCTCAAATAATTCGTAAATTGGGAAAATTAGAACTTACTTTTTAAAAGTATTTTCAAAAACCGTTTGTTCTGCAGGCTGATTAAATGCACGTTTCGGTACAATCACCACTGTACGATTTTTTAATTCCAGCATATAGGTCAGTTTACCCACAGCGAAATTTTGCACCTCGTTATAATGAAATACCTGTTTACGACCATTGGCATACAGCTCGGCATAGTCCTGAAATAAATCAATGCCTTGCTCGCTTTTTCCAAATTGGTATTTTACAAACTGGCGTTTAAACATCATTGGCAAAAACCAATAACGCATTAAAGTTTGCAAGATTAAAAAGAAAGCACCGAGTGCAACATAATAGCGACCTACCCCATCGAAGCCCAAATAAAAGCCCCAAGCAATAATCGCCACACTAATCAACGGTGTAATAAAACGGGTAAATTGTTTTTTACCAAAAGTCGCAAGGGCAAAGCCGTCTTGAGATTCTTCTAAATTTAAAAAATAGCGCAAAGACAATGCTGGCTGCGTGTCAGACATAAGCTCATCATCAAGTCATTCAAATTGAGCTAAATCTTACACTAGATTGAGCACTTTCCTTATTTTTTTCGTGTTTATTCGCTCAAAGCCAGACGTAAAACAATGGTCATGCTTTTGACACAGAAATTTCATCATTTTTAGATAGTGTAGATGCAAAAAAACCGCATCAAAAGTGCGGTTTTTTATTTCAAGTTGGTGCGCTCAGAGAGATTCGAACTCCCGACCCCTTAGTTCGTAGCCAAGTGCTCTATCCAGCTGAGCTATGAGCGCGACGACTTGATGGGGTGCATTATACGTGTTTTTTTCTGGCTGTTAAGTATTAATTCATCATTTTGCAATCAAATGCACAGATATTGGACGATTCAAAAGAATTTTAACGTAAAACCATGAGTACGCTATTCTTTTTAATAAACTGATTATTGTTTGAGTTTACTAAATTTCAGGCACAAAAAAACCGCATTTAAGCGGTTGATTGTTCAAGTTGGTGCGCTCAGAGAGATTCGAACTCCCGACCCCTTAGTTCGTAGCCAAGTGCTCTATCCAGCTGAGCTATGAGCGCATTACTTGTGTGCCAATTTAGGCGATACGTTACTGTTCGGTTTACTTATTGGTGCGCTCAGAGAGATTCGAACTCCCGACCCCTTAGTTCGTAGCCAAGTGCTCTATCCAGCTGAGCTATGAGCGCGACATAAGTAAAGCGTGGCGGTGAGAGAGGGATTCGAACCCTCGATACAGTTACCCGTATGCGTCCTTAGCAGGGACGTGGTTTCAGCCACTCACCCATCTCACCGTAACGTGCCGCCATAATACAAATTAAGTGCTAGCACTGCAAGCTTCGATACCACAATTTTTGCATATTTTTGCTCAATTAAATATTTTTTAAACAATTTTCAGGATTCATCACCAGAATTACGCCTGAACTTTTGGCAATCGCTGCACAAAAACTAGAAACATCGTAAAATAACGACAGAAAACACATTATTGCAATCATTTACGTGCAGTCTTTCCGTACATGACTTATGCTAAACCTATCTTCTGACATGAAGTTTATTCCATGATGAAAAATTGGGTCGATCCTGAAGCGAAAGCTGAAGCCGAACGCTACGAAAATCCTATTCCAAGCCGTACCTTAATCTTAGAAACCATTGAAACCTTGCAAGCGGCACAGTCACATGCAGACTTGGTAGAGCATTTTGCGATTGCCGATCAAAAAAGTATTGACGCCCTGAGCCATCGTTTAATTGCCATGGTACGTGATGGTCAGCTCATGAAAGATGGATTCAAGTTCCAGCTGGCTGCAGAACAACCGACTCATGACGCCACGGTTTACATCAACAGTAAAGGTTTAGGCACAGCCAATATTGCAGGTCATGAAGATATTTTATTGCCTGAACGCGAACTACGTTTGGTGTTTAATGGCGATCAGGTCAAAGTCCGCCAGACATCGGTAGATCGTAAAGGCAAGGCATGGGGGTTTATTACCGAAGTCACCCAGCGTCGTGTCAAACAAATCATTGGTAAATTGTCAGAATACGATGGTGAATATTTTATTCAGCCTGCCCAGCCAAATAGCCATCAACCCATTACCCTTGAAAAAGAATTAATTGAACATGCCCAAGTTAAATTGGGCGATTCTGTGCGCATTGCCATTGACGACTATCCAACCCGCGAAGAATTTGCCACAGGACATATTATTCAGTCGATGGCAGACAAAGCCGAAACTGAAATTATTATTCCGCAAACCATTTTAGAATTTGGTCTGCCGTATGAATTTCCTGAAGATGTCATTCAAGAAGCCGAAAGCTTTCAAGAACCGACAGCCCAAGACCGTGAAGGACGTGTTGATTTACGCGATTTAGCCTTAGTGACTATTGATGGTGAAGATGCCCGCGACTTTGACGATGCGGTATACGCCGAAAAACGTCCAGGCGGTGGTTACCGTGTCGTAGTCGCAATTGCCGATGTCAGCCATTACGTCCGCACAGGCAAACCGTTGGATGATGAAGCTCAGGAACGTGGGACTTCAGTCTATTTCCCGCATTTTGTATTGCCGATGTTGCCTGAAGCTTTATCGAATGGCTTATGTTCGCTGAATCCGCAGGTTGACCGTTTGTGTATGGTCTGCGATTTAAAACTGTCACGCGCAGGTCGGGTCACAGGTTTTGAATTTTATCCATCGGTCATGCATTCCAAAGCACGTTTAACCTATACTCAAGTGGCACAATATTTTGAGGGTGATAGTGCGGCAATTCCAGAAGATCGGGAGGTGTGCAAATCATTAAATACTCTGTTCCAACTGTATCAAGTGCTGAAAGGTTTACGTGCTGAACGTCATGCCATGGAGTTTGAAACCGTTGAAACCTACATGACCTTTGATGAGTTAGGTGGAATTAAAGAAATTTTGCCGCGCAGCCGTAACGATGCGCATAAACTGATTGAAGAATGTATGTTACTCGCCAACGTCGCAGCAGCAGAATATGCACTCAAACATGATGTGCCGATGCTGTACCGTGTGCATGAACCGCCAGAGTTTTCACGTATTCAAAAAGTCCGTGATTTTGTCAAATTACTTGGGCTACATTTTCCAGAACAACCCACTCAGGCCGACTATCAAGCGGTGATTGAAGCCACTAAAGATCGTATTGATGCACCAAGTATTCACGCGGTGTTATTACGCTCAATGATGCAAGCCTATTATGGCGCCAATAATTCAGGTCACTATGGTTTAGCTTACGATGCCTACACGCATTTCACTTCACCAATCCGTCGCTACCCTGACCTATTGTTGCATCGTGCCATTAAAGCGCATTTAAAACAAAAACCATCACCACTTTCGGGCGCAGCTTTAGATGATGCAGGCGAACATTATTCTGCAACTGAACGTCGTGCCGATGAAGCCTCACGCTCTGTCACCACATGGCTAAAATGCCACTATATGCAGCAGCATTTGGGTGAAGAATTTGTGGGCGTAATTTCTGCAGTAGCCGAATTTGGTTTATTTGTTACTCTCAAAGACCTTTATGTCGATGGCATGATTCATGTCAGCCAGTTGGGCGATGACTTCTTTGTATTTGACCAAGCCAGCCAAAGTCTAATTGGACAAGCACGTGGTCAAAGCTTTAGCTTGGGCGATGAAGTTAAAATTAAAGTCGCGGCTGTCAATTTAGAAGATCGCAAAATTGATTTTGAGCTCATGCAGCAACTCACCCATGCAGGTCGTGCTATTCGTATGCGCGCACCGCGCGTGGCAAAACCGTTCAGCCGTGAAGCCACTGAAGAAGTTTTTTCTGAGCGTCCAAGCAAGGCGACTTTAAGTGAAAACGGTGAGCAACCTGTGCCGAAGAAAAAGCCAAAAAGCAAACCGAGCTCTTACGGTAAAAAAACCTCAGCGAAGTCGGAAGCTAAACCGAAAGACAAAGCCAAAAAAAAGACCAAGGTGAAAAAGAAAAAATCCAATGCCAAAGCAAAGGGTGAGTAAATTTTACTAAATAAAAAAGAGTGCTACGGCGCTCTTTTTCATTTAATATATCTCTATAAAAATAAACCACTTAAAAATCATGACATCACAGAAAATTACTAAATACTATTACCATGAATATGTAATATGCTTAGTCTTTGTACTTAGTATTTCAGCACTGATTGCTCTCTTTTTTATAGACTTCACCCCAACAAATCAAGTCAAAATCACAGCCTTCATTGTTGCAACGTTGATTTATTTGGCTGTTTTGATCTACTTTTATGTTCTGCATAGATACGGACAATGGATCATTCCACGTACATGGACAAATGTACAAAAAAAGCCAAAATTCTATTTTTTACTCCTCTTCCCTATTTTTGTAATTCTGTTTCTTTACTCAAATCTAGTTGTCTATCCTCCTCTGCTTCATACCCTAGTTTTGGGTACACCTACTGTGGTGACATTGGAAGCAAGCGCTGTTAAAAAACATGGTAAAAAAGGAAGTGTCTACTATTCTATTGAAACACCGTATGACTCTACTGGTATGTTTCGAATCAATGTAGATGAATATGAACACTACAAAAATCAAAATCTATTCATAAAATTATCGGTCATTGAGGGGCGCTTTGGCACCTACATCCAAGATATTCAATCTATCCACGGTGAAACAAGAGCGAATAAATAGCACCCAAGGCTTGATTTATCCTTCTAGAAGCCTTACTTCTACAAATAACACAGGAAATAAATCGGCAGACCGACATGACATTAGAAAAGGCAACTTTGCCTGTTCCACAATTTGATCAAATTACCCTGGCAGATTTAAAACAAAAAATTGAGCATGCCATTCAGCAGGGACAAAACTTTTTAAATAATCTGACTGCAGTACCTGAAAATACGACGGCGCAATTAAATGTTTTAGAACAGATTGATCAGCTCGAAAATAACATGAGCGAAGCATGGGGCGTGCTGTCACATTTAAATGCGGTCATGAATAATCCTGAAACCCGCGAAGTGTATCAAGCGCTGTTACCAAGTTTAAGCGACTACTACACTCAATTGGGTCAGCACACGGTGTTGTATCAAAGCTATCAACATATTCACGACGCCAACACCTTTAAAGATTTGCCTGCTGCACAACAAAGCGCAATTCAACTGGCATTGCGCGACTTTAAACTGTCAGGTGTGGCCTTAGAAGGTGAAGCTAAAAAACGCTATGCTGAAATTTCAGCGCGTTTATCGCAACTGTCATCAGACTTTTCCAATCATGTATTGGATGCCACCCAAGCCTATTACAAAGTATTGTCCGAAGATCAGCTCAAAGGTTTACCGCCAAGCAGCGTTGAATTGCTGAAACAATATGGTCAGCAACGCGAATTGGAACAAGCTGTGGCAACACTGGATATTCCTGCCTATTTAGCCATTATGACCTATGCCGATGATCGTGCTTTGCGCGAAACCTTGTATCAGGCATACACTACTCGCGCGTCCGATCAATCAGCCCAGTCTGAATTTGACAATACCCCGATCATGGAAGAAATCTTGCGTTTACGTCAAGAAATGGCGCAATTGCTCGGTTTTAACAACTATGCAGAATTATCCCTTGCCAGCAAAATGGCACCAAGTGTCGAAGCAGTCGATCAATTCCTGCGTGAACTGGCAGAACATGCTCGTGCACCTGCAGAACAAGAAATTGCCGAACTCAAAGCCATTGCCGCCCAAGATGGGATTGATACCTTACAACCGTGGGATACAGGCTACTATTCTGAAAAATTAAAATTACAGCAATTTAACCTTTCACAAGAAATGTTAAAACCATATTTCCCTGCACCGAAAGTGGTTGAAGGTCTATTTAGCATCGTCAAGCGTTTATACGATGTCGATATTATTGAGCGCGCTGCCCCTGTTTGGCATCCTGATGCACGTTATTTTGAACTTGAAGATCAAGGTCAAGTGATTGGTGGTTTTTACTTTGATCTATATGCCCGTACAGGCAAACGCGGCGGCGCATGGATGAGTGGTTTCCGTTCACGCATGCAATTGGCACAAGGTTTACAAAAACCAATTTGCTATATGGTGTGTAACTTTACCCCACCTGTTGCAGACCAACCCGCGCTTTTAACGCATGATGAAGTCATCACCCTATTCCATGAATTTGGACATGGCTTACATCACATGCTAACTGAAGTAGATAATATTGCTGTGGCAGGTACACATGGTGTCGCTTGGGATGCGGTGGAATTACCAAGCCAATTCATGGAATTTTGGACTTGGGATCAAGATAGTTTAGATATGCTGAGTGCGCATATTGAAACCCAAGACACCCTGCCAGAACACCTGCTTAAAGCACTGTTAGATGCACGTTTCTTCCAGTCGGGAATGCAGAGCCTGCGCCAAATTGAATTTGCCCTGTTCGATTTAAGTATTCATCGCAGCAACCCTGCTTTAAATGCGGAACAGATTCAAGCCATGCTAGATGATATTCGTCAAAACTATGCCGTTGCGCCAACTACAGCTTACAACCGCTTCCAGCACAGCTTCAGCCATATTTTCGCAGGCGGCTATGCTGCAGGATATTATTCATACAAATGGGCAGAGGTTTTGGCCAGCGATGCCTTTGATCGCTTTGAAAATGAAGGGCTATTTAACACCGAAACTGGCAAGCAGTTTAGACAGTTTATTCTAGCAGTTGGCGGAAAAGATTCAGCGCTTGACGCATTTATCAATTTCCGCGGACGCGAGCCAAAAATAGACGCACTATTACGTCATCAAGGTTGGACGAACATAGTCAAAAACGCTTAAACTAAGAACTTTAGATGAAGTTAGGGGAGTCGTGATGACCATTAAACGTCGTTTCATTGCAGGCGCAAAATGTCCGAAATGTCAGGCGATGGATCGGGTTGTCATGCTCACCGCTGACGAAGCTGAATGGATCGAATGTATCGAGTGTGATTATACGGAAAACCGTCCAACACATATTGATGAACCTGAAATCCCAGAGGTTTCAGATGAAATTGGGGTGATCCAGTTTAAGCCGCGTCAGTCAAAGTAAAACAATAAGGTTCAACAACGCATGACTGAAGATCAACGACATAACCCTAAGCTTTTATGGGCGATTACGGGTGGGTTAATTATTGTCATTATTGCCGTATTTATCTTTCAATGGATGGGCGATAGCGACAATACTGCGCCTATAGAAACTGCCCCAACTACGGCGTCTGTAGCGAAAGCTGTACCTGCTGAAGCAACGCCATTGCAAGAAGATGAAGCAGCACCAAAACAGTTGGTCACAGAAGATTTACTCAAAGCACCTATATCTGAGAATGCAGCGCTTGCCAAAGAAGAAGTGGCTAAATTAGATGACATTCAAAATCAGCTGAATGATCAACGTGCCTTATTAAAACAGCAACATAACGATGCTGATGAATTGATTAAACTGAAAGAAGAACAAATCAAAATACTGGAAGCCCAACTGGCACAGTAAGCCTCCTCTGCTTCACATCAGTCATTTTAAAATACGATAAAGGGTCAGTGTTGTAGCCAATTTAAGCTAGAATAGCCAGAGGTTATTCTGGCTTTATTTGTATGACATCTTCTGGTTCTGCCCAACAAAATTTGCTCAAAGCAATTATGCTGTTGACCTGCTCTGCCTTTCTGTTTTCACTCATGGGAGTGTGCGTTCGTTACGCCTCAGAAACGGTAGATAATGCCACAGTGGTATTTTTCCGTAATTTCATTGGTTTGTTTATTTTTATCCCGCTCATTTTCAATAAAGGCTTGGGCTTTTTTAAAACTGAAAAGTTATGGATGCACACTTGGCGTTCGGTAGTCGGATTAACCGCCATGTATGGTTTTTTCTACGCGATTGCCAATCTAAAACTGTCCAATGCGATGGTCTTCACCTATTCATCGCCTATTTTTATTCCCTTAATTGCATGGCTATTCCTTAAAGAAAAAATCACCAAACCAATGCTATGGGCTGCGTTCATTGGTTTATTTGGCGTGTTATTTGTCGCCAAACCCGATGCAGGTATGTTTAATAGCATGTCCGCAATTGGACTCAGTGCCAGTTTTTTAGCAGCGATGGCTTTTGTCACGGTACGCGCCCTGACTCAAACCGAACCGCCTGAACGCATTGTGTTTTATTTTTGCATGATTGGGACACTCATTTCTGTTGTACCGATGTTCTGGTCATGGCGTCCTTACAACTTAAAAGAATTGAGTTTTTTAATTGGTGCAGGATTGCTGGCCAATATCAGTCAGATCTTTATGTCCAATGCCTACCGTCTTGCCCCTGCTGGGCAAATTGGCCCTGTCAATTACATTGCGATTATTTTTGCAGGGATTTGGGGCTTTAGCTTTTGGCATGAAACGCCAGACTTATTTAGTTTAATTGGCTTTGCCCTAATTTTGCTTGCCATTATTTTGTGCAGTCCACTGTTACAAAAACACCTGAATCATCACTCCCCGCATTCATAATGCTGCTTTGTATTCCCTGCATATCAACCTATTAAAAAAACACCCCGTAGTGAACCACAGGGTGTTTTTAAATAATAAGATGACAGTGATTAAGTATCCATGTGCTTATTCATACCAGCCGAATAGCTTGAACGCATACGGTGCATAGGCAATAATCAACATCGCAGGAAGCATCACAATCATAGGCAAAATCCAACGCTCATAACGATAATAGAACGATTTATGACGAACTTCTGCATCGGCTGCAGCGACTTCTTCATCTCCAATCGACTGCCTTGCCAATAAGTGATTCAGCGCTACAGGTGGCGTCACATAGCCTAATTCAAAACCAATTAGGGTAATCATCCAGAAATGCGCAGGATGTATCCCATATTGATAAGCTACAGGCGCAACCGTTGCAGAAATTAGAATCACCGCACCGAATGGATCCATAATCATGCCCACAAAAATCATCAAGGCAACAATCAGGCTAATCACAATAAAGATGCTGCTAATGTCGGTTGGGAACGCTTCCATAATTTCAATGCGTTCTAAATAGCCACCTACACTGACTGAAAGCGCCATCAAAATTACCAATGCCCCAATATGTCCCACCGTTTCACTGGTCGATAAATGCAGAGCTTTGAAGAAACCATACTGACGCAATGGTGAATCAGGTGCAGTCAATAATGAGCGCTCAGATGAAGCTGCTGTCTGTTGTGCTACAGGCTTGTGATCTAAAGTCTGATCCCACTGCCCCATCGCTGGAATAGGCGCAGGTTCATGGCGCAATTTATCAAACAACACCATCATCAATAAAATAACCGGCATCATTACAGGTGCAGTAAATTCATTCATATTGGTGTCTAAAGCATATTTATAGAACAACCAAATCAACACAAAAATGAGGATATATGGTAGTACAGGGCCAAAAGCACGTAAGGACAATGGCGCAGCTATGTTCGGTGCAGCAATGCGGAATTTATTTTCAGCAAAGAACAACGAAATCACTAAAAATAGGGTTGAAGTCAGTAGGAACACATACAAACCATAGTGATACAGCATGTCCGTTGTGACTTCTTTATTCAGCGATGCCACCACAACAATCAATAGGCATGGACGAAGCACGACCCCCATTGAACCCGACATAGCTGTTGCCGCCAGTGCAAACTGACGTCGTCCACCCGCATTCCAAACTTCTTTATAAATGATCGCACCTGCAGCAATGACAAAAATCCCCGATGCACCGGTATAAGCCGTTGGTAATGCAGCAGCAATCAGAATCAGCCAGGTTAAAGTTTCAGGTGCCAAATTCCACGGACGCAGAATATTCAGGAACAAATCCACAATTCGGGTTTGTTTGAGCAACATCCCCGCCCAAATAAACAAAGCCAAGTTCAAGAAAATACTAGAGAATTCGACCAGTTGCCCTAGGTAAATCCCTTGCCCCATTGGATAATCCATCAGGAAGGTAAAAGAGAAACCCGTACTAATTGCCATATAGGCATACAAAGGTACGCTCAGGAAAGCAAGACCTAAACTACCGCCTTCACGGGTCGGTGCAGGTGGCTTAATAAGCTGGAATAAACTAATTAAAGTCAGAGTTGCAAACAGAATCATCCACATCCAGTAAATGATTTGCGTTTCACCACTCATCGGTACGCCTGAATTGAGTACTGAACGATATTGACTGATACTTGACGAGGTTAAGAAACCATTCGCCACCACCATTAAGGTCGAATACACCTTGAAGTCAATTTTGGTCGCAGGGCCACGTAAACCAATGTGATGGGTCTTTAAAGTGGCACTAATTGCAGCAAAGACCACCATCAATACCAATAAAATGGCACGGTTTTCAGTACCAAATTTAAAAATACCAAAAAAAGAGGTTTCAATGGTTCGATACATTTTCAAGCTTGGATGGGCTTGAATATGCTGAATCGCCTGATCATGAAATTGAAATTTTTCTTCACAAATTTGTTTGGCTGCTAAAATGGAAGCGCGGACATCTGATTCAGAGGCAGTACCAAAAATATCGGCAAACTCATCAGCAGCATTGGCTTGCATTTGGGCATGTACTTGTGCATCGATATCGGGGTTGCGTTCGCAGTCAGGTGCAGTGGGTTCGGCACGCAAAAATGAATACTGCATACCCGTTGCAGGGTCACCGTATAGGCGTTCACCCATGCGCAACAACTGACCATGTACCATTTCACCTGTACCAATAATAAGTGTCAGTAGCAACAAGATCAAAATAACGAATGTAGAAATCCATTCTGTCCATATATGTCTGAGCAAAGCCAAGCCAGACCTGCGTTGTCCGTTATTGTGCATATATTTTCCTGTTTTTATTCTATGCAGAAACCGAGACACTCGAATTTCTGTCTGTCCTTATTCAACGGAATATCCATCTTCCATTGAGCATTTTTGTATTCAGTTTAAATGTGAATGAACGTCGTTATTTTTAAAATGACAATATAGATTTTCTTTTAAGTAAAAATGGTCAATTGTGAGATTTCTTGTGAGCCCTTTTTGCCATCATTTTGATGTAATTTTAATGCGGATCAATGCAATAGGCCCAAATAATATAAGCCAGTGCAAAAATTACTCCCCAAATCACCCCCAATAAATGTGCCTCAACTAATACAGGACTGCCGATTAATTCTGCTGTACCCAAACTGCCCACTGTATTTTCCCAAATCAGTTTAGATAAAATAAGCAGCAAGACCAATGTGGCAAAGCCACGTTCTTTTTTATAAAGCAAATGCACACATGCCACCGCCACATAAGCACCATGCAACACCCCAGAAAGTCCTGCATAGGCATCAATATCGGCAAGGAAATAATAGAAACTCAGACTAATGGCAGGCGGTAGTACCAGCAAAAGTGCCACAAAGTGCCATACTTTGGCATGCGGAAAAATAAAAGGTAAACAGGCAAAGGCGATCATATTGAGCAGATAATGAATCCAGCCCACATGCACCCAATGTCCTGTCCATAAGCGCCAGAATTCATCCAATAAATGTGTAGACCAATAAATAAAATGCTCTGCAAAAATCTGCAAACATGCCGAAACCGACATACATGCCGCAATAAACACAATTTTTCGACTGAGAAATTGAGATGAATATTGCATAGGCGCTTGCATCCTCCAAATTATTCTTGTTATGTGCTTCGGCAAACGGATTGCCCAATCCTAAAATTTCTTGTCTATATTGAATTGGGCAATCTTGATATTTTTACAATTGAGCTGCCGTATCCTCATTAAATAAATCATCTAATTCAGATGAATCATCTTGTTCATCCCAGAAACGTTGCTGATCACCAGTACGCACACCTGTATGTTCAGTCCAGTAACGGTCTGAAATTCCTTGTACCATGCTTCCTGCCATGGCATCAATCAATTTAAATTGTGGATTTACAGGTTTTTCGTCACTGCGTGCATTAGAAAAGGCTTTGAGTGCATCGCGGATTTTGGCATCTTCACCACTGGCTTGGGCAGCAACCGCATATAAAGCGTGTGATAAACGCACCCCTTTATTTTCACCAATTTGCATCGACTGCTTTAAGGTTTGATACGGATCAGGTTTGCCATCTCCCGCACCTGGAAGCAAAGTCCAAATTACGGCACGTGTAGCCTCTGGTGCGCCCCAGAATTTTTCATTGTTTAAACAGGTCATACCACGTTCAACAATCGCGGCAATATCTTTAGGCACATGCACTGCCCCGCCTGAATTAATATCATTGGTCATGGCTTGCAAGCCACTCAACATCCCCAACATATACACAGTTTGATCAATATCACTGTTCATTTTTGGACAACCTTCGCCCAAAGGTTTCCGATATTTCTTTTCCCAACGATGCTGAAACAATTGATAGCCTGTGTATTGGCGCTGTGCAGCCAAAGCCGCCCAACGCTTTTGTTGAATCCGCGCATCTTGCGCTTCGCCTACTTGCCCTGCTTTTGCTGCACGTAAATAACGCAATTCAGCATCCAAAGCTTTTTCTTCGGCACAAATGCCCGCCGCCGAGTACATCAGTACCGCAACACGGGTTGGGTCTGCGCCCATATCTTTAGTCGCCATAATGGCAGGGGTTAAGGAATTACCAGAATTACACACCATTTCAGCATCTTCCATCGCTAAAATTGGTGGCACAATATGTTTTTCAGTAAATCCAAGTGCGACATTGGCACCTGTTTTGATCACTTGTGAACAACCTGATAATAATAAACTTGTGATTGCAAATACGGCCACACCCTGGCCTATTTTTTGGACTTGCGACATTTTCCTGTCCTCTATAATTGTGTTTATGTCCATTGCAACAAACATAGCAGAAGCAATATCTGAATAAAAGCGTCTACTTGCTGCTTCAGATGGATAACTTTGCCATGTTTTAAAGTGACTAAAATTGACTGAAATCTGTCATCCGACAAAATTTAGGCAAAAAAAAGTAGCATTGCGACGGTTCAGCACATGCTACTTATTAACTGATGCCCAATTCGGGCTTATCTTAAAAAATCTTTCGACTAAATTTAAATCTGCACATTTCAGGAATCTGATTTGTATTGATCTACACTTGTCTGGAATGAATATAACTAAAAATAGGGATATGTGTAATCTTTTATGCCAATATAAAATGACTGATCAGGACACGAAAAATAGATGATAATTTTATCTTTATGATACTTATAGTTTTTTATTATTATAAAAATATACAGCTGTCTGTAAATTAGAGCATTTTCGCCAATATTTTTAGAGCCTTCCATTCCGCCTTGGAAACCTGATCACACCAAATCACCAGAGGTTTAAAGGCTTGCTGAAATTCCATGACGATATAAATTTGATGATCTATCACTTGACGCAGTTGCACACGCTGAATTTCAGTTTGGCGAGCTGTGCTTTTAATCTGTTGTGATACTACACGAGGCGCGAGATAGGAAATTGACCATTCACGGTCATCTAATTGATCTAAACCAACAATTCGGTTTGCACGAACAAATTTAAAATATGTCCAGCCCATAATGACAATACATACAACGCTAAGCCATGGCTTTAACACTTGTAGTAAAAGCCAAACGATGAGTAGAGCGATCATCAGCTGAAACACTATTGCGATGACACTAGGTTTCAGCTGAAACTGCTGCTTAGCCATGCACATAATGCTTTAGTTTACGGATAAAATCTTTCAACTCAGGACGTGGTGGCTCAGACACTTCCATAAACCAATCCAATAAATCTGGGTCTTCCTGCTCAACCAAATCGGCAAACATTTGTTTTTCTTCCGCACTGGCAGTCAAATAATGATTTTTCACATACGGGTCAAAATAGACATCAATTTCCTTTAAACCACGACGGGCACGGTAAATCACTTTGCGTTCTTCTAAGCTGATGTCATCACTCATGCGGTTTCCCCATTAAAATTAAACTCAGGCTAGTTTAACCGACCCCTTTTAAAGTTTCGATGACTTTTATGCAGCATTGACCAAAAGCATCATCTTTCATTTGCAATTGAAACTTTTGCACCTTGTTGCCCCCTATAAATTCTTCTAAGGTGAATTCAAAATAACAACATCAGGAAGATAAAACCATGCAATCTGCCGCAATTCGCCCCATTGCCAATATGTTACCGCGCACCTTATTCAGCGCTGAACACGATAGTTTTCGTGATTTGGTACGAAAATTCTATTTGCAGGAAGTCATCCCCCATACTGAAAAATTTGAAGCGCAGCAGCATGTAGACCGTGAGCTATGGCGTAAAGCAGGTACTTTGGGTTTACTGTGTAGCACCATGCCTGAAGAATATTCAGGTTCAGGAGTAGACCGCCTGTACAGCATGATTTTGATTGAAGAACAAGCCTATGCAGGCGACAGTGCCACTGGTTTTTCACTGCATTCAGATATTGTCGCCAATTACATTCATAACTTTGGCACAACTGAACAAAAACAACACTGGTTACCCCGCATGGCCACAGGCGAAGTGATAACCGCGATTGCCATGACCGAACCCGGTACAGGTTCAGACTTACAAGCTGTGCGTACCTCTGCGGTATTGGATGGCGATGAATACGTGATTAATGGTTCTAAAATTTTTATTACCAACGGCTATTTGTGCGACATGGCGATTGTGGTATGTAAAACAGCGAACACAGACAAAGGTTCAGCCAATCTGTCTTTAATATTGGTAGAAGCAGACCGTGCGGGATTTAGCAAAGGCAAACCACTGAATAAAATTGGTATGAAAGGTCAGGACACTTGCGAATTATTTTTTGATAATGTCCGCGTGCCTCGCAGCAATTTATTGGGTGCAGAAGGCATGGGCTTTATCATGCTGATGAAAGAACTGGCTTGGGAACGCTTAATTGTCGCGATTATTTGCCAAGCAGGTGCAGAAGCTGCTTTTGCACATACACTGCAATATACTCAGCAACGTCAAGCCTTTGGCAAAAGTATTCATAGCTTTCAAAATACGCGCTTTAAACTGGCAGAATTACGCACCGAAATTGATTTCTGTCGTGCTTTTTTAGATCAATGTATGCAGTTACAACTTCAAGATCAGCTCAGTGTTGAAGCTGCAGCGGCCGCCAAATATAAAATTTCAGAGATGTACTCCAAAGTGGTGGATGAATGTCTACAACTGCATGGTGGTTATGGCTATATGCTTGAGTATCCAATTGCACGTGCTTACTTAGACAATCGGGCCAATCGCATTTATGCAGGCACCAATGAAATTATGAAAGAGCTGATTTCACGTTCTTTATAAAACTTCCACCTCAACATAAAATGGCGCAAGAGATTTTAAATCCCTTGCACCATGCTATTTTTGCCCCTGATGATTTAAGACACTAATTTAGGTTTACGCTGCTGTGCAGGCATAGCTTGTTTGAATTTTAAAATACCATCTTCAAAACTTGCTTGTTTTAAAGTTTTGCGATCTTCTAAGTAATTGTTGGTCACTCGCCATGGCGCATGTTTGCCTTGCTTTGGCATCACATCAGCAGCACGCGCGATATAGCCCGAACTCAAACTGCCCATCACCGTATCTTCCAATAACTCTGTTTGGTCACCTTGAGGAATTACCTCGTCATAACCTTGTCGATCCATATAATTGAGCAAACGACAAATATAATCCGCAGCCACATCCACTTTAAGCGTCCAAGAGGCATTAATATAGCCAATAATCATCGCCATATTCGGTACATCGCTGATCATCACACCTTGATATAGCATGTGCTTCGAGGTGTCTAAAGGCACACCATCAATTGTGGCTTGAATACCGCCTAGAATCTGAATATTCAAACCTGTCGCAGAGACAATAATATCGGCATCCAGATGCTTACCTGATTTTAATTGCACACCTGTTTCAGTAAAACTTGCAATTTGATCAGTTTCAATCGAGGCATGCCCTTCGCGTAAAATCTTAAATAAATCACCATCAGGCACAACACATAAACGCTGATCCCACGGATTATAATGTGGTGTGAAATGCTTCATATCCACCTTGCCTTTGAGCTGCATTTGGATAGATTTCAGCAACAAAGTCCGCAGTAATTTCGGCTGCTTTTGTGCTAAAGCATAAATTGCGCGTTGCATGCCAATATTACGTGCGCGCGTGATTTTGTAAGCAACATCTTCAGGCAAAACTTTACGCATTTGCTGATAAACAAAATCCATTGCAGGCACTGAAGCAATATAAGTCGGCGAGCGTTGTAGCATGGTGACATGCGCTGCACCACCTTTTGACATAGCAGGTACTAAGGTAATGGCGGTTGCACCACTACCAATAATTAAGACCTTTTTACCACGATAATCTAAATTCTCAGGCCAATGCTGTGGGTGAATAAATGTACCTTTAAACGCATGTTGATTCGGAAAGTCAGGCTGAAAACCTTGATCGTAATTGTAATAGCCTGTGCAGCCTAAAACAAAATTAGCCACCCAAGTTTCAATCTGTTGTGCTGCATTTTCTATGCGTAACGTCCACTTACGTGTTTGAGAATCATAATTGGCAGATAGTACACGATGCTGAAAATGAATTTTTGAATGTAAGGCTTTTTCTTGAATGACTTCTGCTAAATAACCTTTGATAGATGCGCCATCGGCTAGTACATTGGTTTTCTTCCAAGGCTTAAAATTATAACCAAAGGTCGACATATCCGAATCTGAACGAATGCCCGGATATTGGAATAAATCCCAAGTGCCACCAAAACTTTGACGACGCTCAATAATTTCAAAAGAACGCTGTGGGCAGTTTTGACTTAAATGTGCTGCTACACCAATGCCCGAAATCCCTGCCCCAATAATTAATATATCAACCTGCTTATCCATGTTTTATTGTCCAGCTTGAATGATGTTTTTTATTAAAGCATAAATTTGACAATACACAATGTCAAGTTTAGCAAAAGTTACTAAAATTTAT
This sequence comes from Acinetobacter sp. YH12211, assembly GCF_013418015.1. Classification (NCBI taxonomy): domain Bacteria; kingdom Pseudomonadati; phylum Pseudomonadota; class Gammaproteobacteria; order Moraxellales; family Moraxellaceae; genus Acinetobacter; species Acinetobacter sp. YH12211. Next base: position 51,327 of record NZ_VPCW01000007.1, on the reverse strand, counting down.
ATCAATTCGGGACAATTTGATCATTTTTGAGATCAACTTATTTTTTTCATAAAAAAAGACCGGTAAAACCGGTCTTTTTCTGAACAACGTGCGTTATTCTTGGCGAAATTATTTAACTTCGCGATCTACAAGCTCAACGTAAGCCATCGGTGCAGCATCACCCGCACGGAAGCCCGCTTTAAGAACACGTAGATAACCGCCGTTACGCTCTTTGTAACGAGGGCCAAGAACGGTAAATAATTTACCAACAGTTGCTGCTGAACGAGTACGAGCAAACGCTAAACGACGGTTTGCTACTGTATCGTTTTTAGCTAAAGTGATTAAAGGCTCAGCAACACGACGTAATTCTTTTGCTTTAGGAACAGTTGTTTTGATTAACTCGTGTTCGAACAAAGAATTAGCCAAGTTTTGGAACATCGCTTTGCGATGGCTGCTTGTACGGCCTAATTTCACACCACTATTACGATGACGCATGGTGATAGTCCTACTTAATTAACGGCTACGATAGGCGAAACGATCGTCCATACGGAGACTAGCCGGTGGCCAGTTCTCTAAACGCATGCCGAGCTGTAAGCCTTTAGAAGCCAGAACATCTTTGATCTCTGTAAGCGATTTTTTACCCAAGTTAGGCGTTTTAAGTAGCTCAACTTCAGTACGCTGTACAAGATCACCAATGTAGTAAATATTTTCTGCTTTCAAACAGTTAGCAGAACGAACAGTAAGCTCTAGATCATCTACTGGACGAAGCAAGATTGGGTCAACTTCTTCACGAGGCTCTTGAGCAACAGGAGCTTGATCTTTCTGAAGATCAACAAAAATTGCAATTTGTTGTTGCAAGATTGTTGCCGCTTTGCGGATTGCTTCTTCTGGATCAACTGTACCATTGGTTTCAAGATCAATGATCAACTTGTCAAGGTCAGTACGTTGTTCTACACGCGCATTTTCTACGATGTAAGACACACGTTTAATTGGGCTATAAGAAGCATCTAACTGCAAACGACCTACAGGGCGAGTTTCGCCTTCTGGGAAACGTGAGTCAGATGTTTCATAACCACGACCTTGAGCAACTTTCAGGCGCATTTTTAAATTGCCTGTAGCACTTAAAGTGCCGATCAAGTGTTCAGGGTTAACCACTTCAACATTATGCGGTAAACGAAGGTCTGCAGCAGTTACATCGCCTGGACCTTGTTTTTCCAATGTCAAATAAGCTTCATTTTGATCGAACAGCTTAATAGACAATCCTTTCAGGTTCAGCAAGAGCTCGACGATGTCCTGCTGCAAGCCTTCCAAAGTACTGTACTCGTGCTCGACACCTTCAATTTCAACTTCTACCACAGCTGCGCCAGGTAAAGAAGAAAGAAGGATGCGACGTAAAGCATTACCAAGAGTATGACCAAAGCCACGCTCTAATGGTTCTAGAATAACTTTTGCCGAGGTCCCGCTTGCCGCTTCGACCTTGATCGCTTGCGGAGTAAGAAACTCATTTGCAGTACGCGTCATTATTGCTACCTCAAGGATTATTTAGAATACAATTCTACAATCAAGCTTTCGTTGATTTCAGCAGGTAAATCAGAACGATCTGGTGCAGCTTTAAACGTACCTTCAAATTTAGAATGGTCAACTTCCATCCATGAAGGGATACCACGTTGAGCAGCCAATTCAATTGCGTTTTTAATACGTAATTGTTGTTTTGCACCTTCGTGAACTGCAATTACATCACCAGCTTTAACTTGAATAGACGCAATGTTAACACGACGACCATTTAAAGTAATGCTACGGTGAGATACAAGCTGACGAGCTTCTGCACGTGTAGAACCAAAACCCATGCGATAAACAACGTTATCAAGACGGCTTTCGAGCAATTTCAACAAGTTCTCACCTGTTGCGCCTTTCACACGAGCAGCTTCTTTATAGTAGTTACTAAATTGACGCTCTAAAACACCGTACATACGACGTACTTTTTGTTTTTCACGTAATTGTAGTGAGTACTCAGATTGCTTACCACCACGAGCCCCGCCATGTTGGCCAGGAGCTTTAGCGTGTTTTTTAGTTTTGACGTCAAATGGTTTAACGCCAGATTTTAGTTGCAGGTCTGTCCCTTCGCGGCGAGAGAGTTTGCATTTTGGACCAATATAACGAGCCATGAATGTTTCTCCTTACACGCGACGTTTTTTAGGTGGACGGCAACCGTTGTGAGGGATTGGAGTCACATCGGTAATGCTGTTAATTTTATAACCCACTGCACCTAATGCACGAACCGCAGACTCACGACCTGGACCAGGACCTTTAACAAGGACGTCCAAGTTTTTCAAACCGTAATCTAAAGCAGCTTTACCAGCAACTTCAGCAGCTACCTGAGCAGCGAACGGAGTTGATTTACGTGATCCACGGAAGCCTTGTCCACCTGAGGTAGCCCAAGCCAGTGCATTACCTTGACGATCGGTAATGGTCACAATGGTGTTATTAAAAGAAGCGTGAATGTGTGCAACACCTTCAGAGACGGTACGAGTGACCTTCTTGCGTGTGCGAGTATCTTTAGCCATCTTTTAGCTTCCAGAAATCTTATTTCTTAATCGGTTTGCGCGGACCTTTACGGGTACGTGCGTTAGTTTTGGTGCGTTGACCACGGACAGGCAAGCTGCGACGATGACGAAGACCGCGGTAGCAGCCTAAATCCATTAAACGTTTAATGTTCATGGAAATTTCGCGACGTAAGTCACCTTCGGTCGGAACCTTAGCAACTTCTGCACGAATCGCATCAAGCTGAGCGTCATCTAATTCACGGATCTTTGTTGTTGGTGCGATACCAGCAGCAGCTAAGATAGTCTTAGCAGTGTGGCGACCAATACCAAAGATATAAGTGAGAGAGATAACAGCGTGCTTGTTATCCGGAATGTTTACACCGGCAATACGAGCCATTCAATTTTCTCCAAAAAGGCAGTTAAGATAATCAACCGCCCCACAAAAATCTTGAGGGGCGGATAATAACCTAATTAGCCTACTGAAATCAACAGGTCTTAATCAAATTAACCTTGACGCTGCTTATGACGAGGTTCTGCGCTGCAAATTACGCGAATAACCCCATTACGACGGATAACTTTGCAGCTACCACAAATTTTCTTTACAGAAGCTTGTACTTTCATGATGAAACCTCTAAGTGCGCTTATCCCTTAGGATGAGCAGTCGTTTTTCTCATTAACGTTTGATTATCGTACTGGTGCGAGGTGAGATGTGCTTGAAGCTGAGCCATAAAGTCCATCACAACCACTACAACGATTAATAATGATGTACCACCTAAGCTAAATGGAATTCCAAATGAGCTTTGTAGAATCATCGGCATTAAGCAGACTACAGTGATGTAAATCGCACCAATAAAGGTCAAACGACTGAGAATATGATCTAAGTAACGAGCAGTTTGCTCACCTGGGCGAATACCAGGCACATAAGCTCCGCTGCGTTTCAAGTTTTCCGAAACTTCTTTAGGGCTGAAAACCAGCGCAGTGTAGAAGTAACAGAAAAAGATAATTAACGCACCAAAGAGCACCAAATACAACGGTTGTCCAGGCGACAATACCAATGCCAAGTCTTGTAGACTACGCTTGATTAATCCAGCATTAGGGTCCGCACTGCCGACCCATTGACCTAAGCTCGCTGGGAACAAAAGCAATGAACTGGCAAAAATTGCTGGAATCACACCTGCCATATTAATTTTTAATGGCAAATGCGTTTGCTGAGCAGTAAATACACGACGACCTTGTTGTTTTTGAGCATAGTTTACTGGAATACGACGCTGCGCCTTCTCAATAAACACAATTGCTGCAAGTACACCCAAAGACAATAAACCAAAAATTGCCAAACCAATCAGGCTTGACTGGCCACTGTCAATAGATGTGAAGGATTGCATAATTAAATTAGGCAAGCCTGCAACAATACCTGCGAAAATGATCATGGAAATACCATTGCCCACTCCGCGTTCGGTAATTTGTTCACCCAACCACATTAAGAACATTGTGCCTGCAACCAAAGAGGTCACAGCTGGAACGTAAAAAGCCAGACCTGACGTTAAGGTAATACCTTGACCAATCAGACCTGCACACATCCCAATCGCTTGCACAAGTGCAAGAAACAATGTGCCTTGGCGCGTATATTGATTAATTTTGCGTTTGCCTTGCTCGCCTTCTTTTTTCAAAGCTTCAAGCGAAGGAACCACGGTAGACATCAACTGTACGATAATCGAAGCAGAAATGTATGGCATGATCCCTAAAGCAAGAATCGACATCCGCTCTAATGCACCACCCGAAAACATGTTAAACAAACCAAGGATTGTACCTTGGTTTGCATTAAACAATTGTTCAAGTGCGGCATTATTAATGCCTGGTACTGGAATATGCGCTCCTAGTCGAAATACCAACAACGCACCAATGAGAAACATCATTCGGCGTATAATTTCACGGTATTTCACGTGAAATGGTTGGCCTTTCATCATGTGAACATGACCTGAAGAACTAGGAGACATAGACACTGGGGATTACTCCTCGACTTTACCGCCAGCCGCTTCAACAGCAGCTTTAGCGCCTTTAGTCACAGCAACACCTTGAATAGTGAATGCGCGAGTAATTTCACCAGAAAGTACGATACGAGCACGAGCCATATCTTTACGTACAACGTTCGCTGCTTTTAAAGTTTCAAGGCTAACGATGTCGCCTTCCACTTTAGCAAGCTCAGATAAACGTACTTCAGCAGTTTTCAAAGCGATTTGGCTAGTGAAACCGAATTTAGGTAAACGACGATATAACGCAGTTTGACCACCTTCGAATCCAGGACGTGTACCACCGCTCTTACGTGAGTTTTGACCTTTGATACCACGACCACCAGTCTTACCAACGCCAGAACCGATACCACGGCCTAGACGACGGGCTTCACGCTTAGCACCTTCTGCAGGTGCAAGTTCATTTAAACGCAGAGTCATGGCTTATTCCTCTACACTAACCATATAGTAGACTTGGTTGATCATACCACGGTTAGAAGGCGTATCTTGCACTTCTACAGTATGACCAATACGACGCAGACCTAAACCTTTAAGGCTAAGCTTGTGATTTTTCAAGCGGTGCGATGCAGATTTAGTCTGGGTAACTTTAATCGTTTTCATGATTGATTACCCTTGAATTTGTTCTACTGAAAGACCACGTTTCGCAGCAACCTTTTCAGGAGTTGTCATGTCACGCAAACCGTTAAAAGTTGCGTTCACTACGTTTGCAGCGTTAGTAGAACCACGGCATTTAGTCAATACGTTACGTACACCTGCAGCTTCTAAAACTGCACGCATAGAACCACCCGCAATTACACCAGTACCTTCAGATGCTGGTTGCATGTAAACACGGCTTGCACCATGACGCGCATGAATCGGGTGTTGTAAAGTACCATCTGCCAATTCGATAGTGATCATGTTACGACGTGCAGCTTCAAGTGCTTTAGAAATAGCAGCTGGAACTTCACGTGCTTTACCACGACCAAAACCTACGCGACCATTACCATCACCTACAACAGTTAATGCTGTGAAAGAGAAGATACGACCACCTTTAACAACTTTGGCTACGCGATCAACGGCAACCAGCTTTTCAACAAGACCTTCGTTTTGTTCAACTTTAGCCATGATTAGAACTCCAAGCCGTTTTCACGAGCAGCATCAGCCAAGGCTTTGATACGACCATGATATTTAAAACCAGAACGGTCAAACGCAACTTTAGTTACGCCAGCTGCTTTCGCGCGTTCTGCAATTAAAGCACCTACTTTTTGAGCTGCTTCAACGTTACCAGTTGTACCAGCACGTAAAGTAGCATCTAAAGTTGAAGCTTGCGCTAAAACTTTGCCACCATCTGCTGAAATAACTTGAGCATAGATGTGACGCGGCGTGCGGTTTACACACAAACGAGTCGCACCCAATGCACGGATGTGCAAGCGTGTGCTTTTCGCACGACGCAAACGGGATTGTTTCTTTTCGTTCATAAGAACCTCGCGCCTTATTTCTTCTTAGCTTCTTTACGAAGAACAACTTCATCCGAATAACGAACACCTTTACCTTTATATGGCTCTGGTGGACGGTATCCACGGATATCCGCAGCAACTTGACCTAAAGCTGCTTTGTCAGCAGATTTAAGGATAATTTCAGTTGCAGTTGGAGTTTCTGCAGTTACACCTTCAGGAAGGGTGTAATCGATTGGGTGTGAAAAACCAAGGTTAAGGTTAACAACGTTACCTTTTACCGCAGCTTTATAACCAACACCAATCAATTGTAACTTACGTTCGAAGCCTTCGCTCACACCTTTTACAAGATTGTTAAGCACAGCGCGAGCAGTACCAGCTTGCATCCAAGCGTCTTTCGACTCAGCTTTAGGAGCAATAGCTAAAATACCGTCTTCCTGTTTTAGCTCGACCAGCGCATGCAGGTTGAAAGACAATGTACCTTTGCTGCCTTTCACTTCGACCTGCCGGCCGTTCTGAGTAACTGTAACACCGTTAGGTACAGTTACTGGGGCTTTAGCCACACGAGACATGAGGAATCACCTATTATTAAGAAACAAAAGCAATAACTTCACCACCGATACCTGCAGCACGTGCAGCGCGATCAGTCATGATGCCTTTGCTTGTAGAAACGATTGCAATACCTAAACCTTGCTTAACGCTTGGAAGTGCATCTTTACCGCGATACTGACGTAGACCTGGACGGCTTACGCGTTTCACAGTTTCGATAACTGGTTTGCCTTCATAGTATTTTAAAGTAATCGTTAATGTAGGTTTGCCTTCGTTGTCAGCCACTTCTACATTTGCGATATAACCTTCTTGTTGAAGTACGTTTGCAATAGCAACCTTCAACTTAGAATTAGGCATAGAAACAGTTTGTTTCTTTGCCATTTGAGCGTTACGAACACGCGTTAGCATGTCGGCAACGGTATCTTGCATACTCATTTATAGTGCTCCTTACCAGCTTGCCTTAACAACGCCCGGTACATCACCTTGCATTACTGTGTCACGTAATTTGTTACGGCTTAAACCGAACTTACGGAAGTAACCATGAGGACGACCAGTTAAACCACAACGGTTACGAAGACGTACTGGAGACGCATTACGTGGTAATGCTTGTAATTTCATCATCGCTTCGAAACGCTCTTCGTCGCTTGCATTTACGTTTGCAATCGTTGCTTTTAATTCAGCACGTTTTGCAGCGTATTTAGCAACAGTAGCTTCGCGTTTCAATTCGCGATTAATCATACCTTTCTTAGCCATATCGACCTCTTATTTGAACGGGAAGCCGAATGCACGCATAAGCGCACGGCCTTCGTCATCGGTGCGAGCAGTCGTAGTAATGGTGATGTCCATACCACGAATTTGATCAATCTTATCGAAATCGATTTCAGGGAACATGATTTGTTCCTTGAGACCCATAGAGTAGTTACCACGACCATCAAATGATTTCGAAGAGAAACCACGGAAGTCACGGATACGAGGGATCGCGATAGAGATCAAACGGTCTAAGAATTCGTACATACGTTCGCCGCGTAAAGTAACTTTACAACCAATCGGCCAACCATCACGGATTTTAAAACCAGCGATTGATTTACGAGCTAATGTTAAAACTGGTTTTTGACCAGCAATAGCTTGCATATCAGAAAGAGCGCCATCTAACAATTTCTTGTCAGCAGCTGCAGCACCAACACCCATGTTGATGGTAATTTTAGTGATGCGAGGGATCTCCATCACATTCTTAACGCCCAATTGTTCTTGTAATTGAGCCTTAAGTTCGTCGTTGTAACGTGTTTTAAGTCTGGCCATTGCCTATTTCAACCTATTACTTCGCCACCGCCACTGATTCACCATTCGATTTATAAACGCGAGTTTTCACGCCATCAATCGTTTGGTAACCAACACGGTCAGCCTTTTGGGTTGTAGCATTAAAAATTGCCACGTTTGAGATATGAAGCGAAGCTTCCTGCGTTACGATACCGCCTTCAGCGCCCGTAGCACGGTTTGGCTTCTGGTGCTTCTTAACCAAGTTAAGACCTTCGACCTTAACACGGTCATTAGAAACTGACAGAACAGTACCCTGTTTGCCTTTTTCTTTACCTGCGATCACAATTACTTGATCGCCTTTTTTAATCTTAGCCATGATTGCCTCTTATAGAACTTCAGGAGCCAATGAAATGATTTTCATGAACTGTTCAGTACGAAGTTCACGAGTCACTGGTCCGAAAATACGAGTTGCAATCGGTGCTTTGTTGTTATTCAAAATAACAGCAGCGTTATCATCAAAACGGATCACAGAACCGTCTGGACGACGAATACCGAACTTTGTACGTACAACAACAGCATTCATCACGTCACCTTTTTTAACACGTGCGCGTGGAATAGCTTCTTTTACAGTAACTTTAATAATGTCGCCAACAGAAGCATAACGACGATGTGAACCACCTAGTACTTTAATACATTGTACGCGGCGAGCACCACTGTTGTCAGCTACGTCAAGCATCGTTTCGGTTTGAATCATTGCCCTACTCCAAAACCGAGCATCACCGGTCACAATTTCGAAAGGCTCAAAGAGTACTCGAAATTGACCGATGATGCAACAAGAACGTTAATTACTCAGCAGCAGCTTCAACAACTTCAACTAAAGTCCATGACTTAGTTTTAGACATTGGGCGGCTTTCTTTGATGGTTACAACATCACCAATCTTGGCGGTATTGTTCTCATCATGAGCGTGTAATTTGGTTGAACGGCGAATCAATTTGCCATACAACGGGTGTTGAACTTGGCGTTCAATAAGGACAACAATAGATTTTTCCATTTTGTCGCTTACAACTTTGCCAGTTAACGTGCGGACTGTATTTTGACTCATTGCCCGTTCCCCTGTTTTTCGGTAAGGAGGGTCTTGATGCGTGCAATAGTTTTACGAGTAAGCGCAACTTCATGCGATTTACCCAATTGACCAGTTGCTTTCGCCATACGAAGACGGAATTGGTTAAGCTGTTGCTCATCAAGCAAAGCTGTCAACTCTTCTACCGACTTTTCACGTAGATCTTTAGTTTTCATTACATTACCGTCCGAGTCACGATAGTGGTTTTAAACGGAAGTTTAGCAGCAGCAAGCGTAAATGCTTCACGCGCCAATTCTTCGTTCACACCATCAATTTCGTACAAGACTTTACCTGGTTTGATTTGACAAACCCAATATTCCACAGAACCTTTACCTTTACCCATACGCACTTCAAGAGGCTTAGAAGTAATTGGTTTGTCTGGGAATACACGGATAAAGATCTTACCACCACGCTTAATACGACGGCTGATTGTACGACGTGCCGCTTCAATTTGACGCGCAGTCATTTGACCACGTTCAACTGATTTAAGAGCGATAGTACCGAAAGATACTGAGCTACCACGGTGCGCTAAGCCAGTGTTACGGCCTTTTTGCACCTTACGGAATTTAGTACGTTTAGGTTGCAACATGGATTATTCTCCTTTTTCAGCAGAACGATCATTGCGACGACCACGACGCTCTTGACCTTCACCACGACCGCGACCGCGTTTAGCTGGACGTTCTTCAGCAGGTGCTGGGTTCATGACTTGCTTCATGCCACCCAAGATTTCACCACGGAATACCCAAACTTTAACACCAATCGTACCGTAAGTAGTTTCAGCACGCATAGTTGCATAGTCGATGTCCGCACGAAGTGTATGCAAAGGTACACGACCTTCACGATACCATTCAGTACGTGCAATCTCTGCACCACCTAAACGACCAGAAACTTCAACTTTGATACCTTTAGCACCAGCACGCATAGAGTTCTGTACCGCACGCTTCATAGCACGACGGAACATTACACGCTTTTCTAATTGAGAAGCGATTGCTTCAGCAACTAAACGTGCATCTAAGTCTGGACGGTCAATTTCGTTGATGCTTACTTGCGCAGGAACACCCATAATAGATGTTAATTCGCGTTGTAATTTCTCAATGTCTTCGCCTTTTTTACCGATTACGATACCAGGACGCGCAGTGCTAATTGTTACTTTAGCAGCACCCGTTGGACGTTCGATAAGAATATTGCTTACCATTGCGTTCTTAAGTTTTTTAGTTAAAAACTCACGAACTTGAAGGTCTTTAAGCAAGTATTCAGCGTATTGTTTCGGATTCGCATACCAGTTAGCGTTATGACGTTTCACAACACCTAGGCGGATACCGATTGGATGAACCTTCTGACCCATATCAAACCCCTACCTTAACGGTGATGTGACAAGTACGCTTAGTAATACGATCTGCACGGCCTTTAGCACGTGGCATAATACGTTTAAGGCTCATGCCTTCATCAACGTAAATCGTAGATACTTTAAGGTCGTCTACATCTAAACTGTTATTGTGTTCAGCATTTGCAATTGCAGATTCCAATGCTTTCTTAACTAAAACAGCAGCTTTTTTGTTGCTGAAGTTTAAAATGTTAAGTGCATGCGCAACAGATTTGCCGCGGATAAGATCTGCAACCAAACGTGCTTTTTGTGCCGAGATAGCGGCACCGCGTAATTTAGCAGTTACTTCCATCATAGCACCTATTAACGTTTAGACTTCTTGTCAACACCGTGACCACGATAGGTACGAGTTGGCGCGAATTCACCGAGTTTATGACCAACCATGTGTTCAGAGATAATCACTGGAACATGGTTACGACCATTGTGAACAGAAATTGTTAAACCAACAAAATCTGGGAGGATCATCGAACGACGCGACCAAGTTTTGATCGGCTTACGGTTATTAGCCGCGATTGCCGCTTCAACCTTAGCGAACAAGTGCGCATCGACGAATGGGCCTTTTTTCAGAGAACGAGGCATTGTCAGATTCCTTTACTTGTTACTTAACGCGACGGTCGCGAATAATCATCTTAGTCGTACGCTTGTTGGTACGTGTCTTGTACCCTTTAGCTTTTTGACCCCATGGGCTTACAGGTTGGATACCTTTAGTACGCCCTTCACCACCACCGTGCGGGTGATCAACCGGGTTCATTGCCATACCACGAACGGTAGGACGAACACCACGCCAGCGCGAAGCACCTGCTTTACCAAGTGAACGAAGGTTGCTTTCTGAGTTAGATACTTCACCTAACACAGCGCGACATTCAACGTGCACTTTACGCATTTCGCCTGAACGTAGACGAACGATAGCGTATGAACCGTCACGACCCAACAATTGAACTGAAGTACCAGCAGAACGCGCTAATTGAGCACCTTTACCGATTTTAAGTTCGATGTTGTGAAGAGTAGCACCGATTGGCATGTTACGAAGTGGCAAGCAGTTACCTGGGCGGATTGGAGCATCGTTACCAGATTGAACTTGATCACCAGCACGTAAACCTTTAGGCGCAATAATATAACGACGTTCACCGTCAGCATACTTCAACAATGCGATGTGTGCAGTACGGTTTGGATCGTATTCAATACGCTCTACAACAGCAGGAATGCCATCTTTGTTACGTTTGAAGTCTACGATACGGTAGTGTTGCTTATGACCACCACCAACGTGACGTGTAGTAATGTGACCGTTGTTGTTACGACCACCAGTACGTTTTTTAGCTTCCACCAACGGCGCATAAGGCGCACCTTTGTGAAGATGGTCGTGAACGACTTTCTCTACAAAGCGACGTCCTGGAGACGTTGGCTTACATTTTTGAATCGGCATAAATTTCGTCCTTATTCCGCTGCGCTTTCAGCGGTATCGCCCAAGTCAGCCATTTCAACATCTTGGCCAGCTTTCAGGGTGACGTATGCTTTTTTAACATCAGAACGGCGTCCTAATGTACGACCAAAGCGCTTAGTCTTACCTTTAGTGATAGTCGTGTTAACTTTAACAACTTCCACACCAAATAATTGCTCAACTGCTTTTTTGATTTCAAGTTTGTTTGCATTTAATGCAACTTTGAATACTTGAACACCAGCAGTTTCGCCTAAAACTTGTGCTTTTTCTGAAAATACAGGTCCTTGTAGGACTTGATATAAACGTTCGTTGTTCATCCGAGTTCTACCTCAATTTTCTTAGCAGCAGCAACAGACATTACAACTTTGTCGAACGCGATCAAGCTAACAGGATCGATTGCAGTAGCATCAACCACATCAACGTGTGGAAGGTTACGCGCTGCAAGATATAGATTCTCATCTACAGCTTCAGTTACGATCAATGCGCGAGTTGCATTCAAGTCGTTAAGTTTTGCAAGCAACTCTTTAGTTTTAGGAGCTTCAACAGCAAACTCTTCAACCAATACAAGACGATCTTGGCGAACAAGTTCAGCTAAGATACATTGCATTGCACCGCGGTACATTTTGCGGTTAACTTTTTGAGACCAATCTTGTGGACGAGCAGCAAAAGTTTTACCACCACCAACCCAGATTGGGCTACGAATAGAACCAGCACGAGCGCGGCCAGTACCTTTTTGACGGAATGGTTTTTTACCACCGCCAGCAACGTCTGCACGTGATTTCTGAGCTTTAGAGCCTTGACGACCACCAGCTAAGTAAGCTGTAACAACTTGGTGTACAAGTGCTTCATTGAATTCACGACCGAACGCAACTTCAGATAACTCAACAGCAGAGCCGGAAACAGTATTTAAATTCACGTTATTTCCCCTCAAGCCTTGATCGTAGGACGCACAGTTACGTCACCACCAGTCGCACCAGGAATCGCACCTTTAACAACAAGAACTGAACGCTCTGTGTCGATAGATACAATTTCAAGACCCTGTACAGTTACGCGTTCAGCACCTAAATGGCCAGCCATTTTTTTGCCTTTGAATACGCGACCAGGAGTCTGGTTTTGACCTGTAGAACCTAGAACACGGTGAGAAACAGAGTTACCGTGAGTAGCGTCTTGAGTACGGAAGTTCCAACGCTTAACACCACCCTGGAAACCCTTACCTTTAGACTGACCAGTTACGTCAACGATCTGACCTACTGTGAACAAATCCACACCGATAGTTCCGCCAACTTCACGACCTTCAAGGTCAGCTTCTGTAGCACGGAATTCTTGAACTAAACGACCAGCAGCAACACCCGCTTTAGCGAAGTGACCTTTCTGAGCGTTAGTTACGCGAGATTCGCGACGTTCACCAGTAGTAATCTGAATTGCTTGATAACCATCTGTTTCAAGCGTTTTGATTTGAGTGATGCGGTTAGGATCAACCTCAATCACTGTAACAGGTACAGAAACACCAGCATCTGTAAAGATACGGGTCATACCGCACTTGCGACCGACTAAACCAATAGCCATGTGCATAAACCTCTAAAAAAGCGGCCTAATTAACTTAGAGTGTTAATTAACCGAAAGCCTTAACCCAATGCAATCTGAACATCAACACCAGCTGCTAGATCTAATTTCATCAACGCATCAACAGTTTTATCTGTAGGTTGAACGATGTCGATCAAACGCTTGTAAGTACGGATTTCATACTGGTCGCGCGCATCTTTGTTTACGTGTGGTGATGTTAAAACGTTGAAGCGTTCGATGCGAGTTGGCATCGGGATTGGACCACAAACTTGTGCGCCAGTACGCTTAGCGGTTTCTACGATTTCTTGAGCAGATTGATCGATCAGACGATGATCAAAAGACTTCAAACGGATACGAATTCTCTGGTTAGACATACCAGTTAACTCCAAGCCAAATATATAAAGAATCACCCTTGACGCATCTCACCCCACTAATTTAAGGCAAGTGTCAAAGGCAGTGAATTATCACTAAGGTCATGATCGATGCCATGACTGTCACGATGTTAACTACTTTCTTCGCAGTTAACCCCCTTGCATAAAGGGTCGCCCATTATAACGATTGTTTAATGCATAAGCAAATCTCTTTTTGGCTTTATTGCTTTATTTTTCACGCTCTGCCGATTTCTCTTTTTAAAATATACGATTAGCACTTTATATATGAGTTAAGCAGCATTCCTATCCATTTATTGAGTGTAAATTTAGGCCATCTGCATTTTGACCATTCCAACCATCCCTGACAGCAGAAATCGTCATCGCCCTGACCTAACTTTCTTTTCTGTGTTTACGCCACAATCCATGACTTTATTCTCGAAGTTTGCTTTGTGCTAAAACATAATCTATTGCACGATTCATTAATTGGTTGCCTGCCTGAAATTGTGCTGCAGACATCTGTTTTAATTCATGCGCGGGTTGTACATACATGCCTGAAAATGCAGGTTTCATTTCAGCATTGTCCAAAAACAACTGCAAAGCCCGTGGGGTAATTTCTGGATGGAATTGGAATCCTAGTACATTTTTCCCAATTTGATAGAGTTGATTAGCGCAGGCGGCATTACTGGCAAGTCTTACCGCGCCCTTAGGTAATTCAAAAGTTTCGCCATGCCACTGCATCACTGAGATTTGATCAGGCATTTGGAAACAGCTTTCTGGTATATTTTCGACTTTATAGACAGGATGCCAACCGCGCTCCTGTTCAGGATTAGGACTCACTGCTGCACCCAACGCATTGGCAATCATCTGCCCACCTAAACACAAACCGATTGCAGGTTTACCCATCGCCAAATAACGCCTAATCCAGCGTTTTTCTGTTTTTAACCATGGATAATGTACTTCATCATTTACACTCATGGCACCGCCCATCACAATTAACAGGTCAATATCTTCAACTTTGGGTAAGGCTTCAATTTCAATATTTTGCTCAGGCGGTAAAGCAAAAAATTCGGTTGCAGTGATATGCGCCCCCATCTGCTTTAAATAGTCATAGCAACTTCCAAAACCTTCACCTGCACTATGCTGAAAATAATGCACGCTTAGTGGTGCTTTCATCTGGATCATCCTTTGTATTTTCTATACTTCAGCTTCTGCAAAAATAGCGCCAAGTTCAAGGCATGTCTTGTAGTGCAGCTTTTTATAGCCTAAAGCCAGTATTTCTCTTAAGCTAAACTCAATATTTGCTTATTTTCTGAGTGAACCTGTGAAGAAAAATGCTCAAACTGCTTTAATTCATGCACCAAGACGTGCCCCACAATATATTCAAACGGTACAGCCTCCCCTATTTCGTGCATCGACCATTATCTTTGAAAACACAGATGCACTGTTTAATCGACACTGGACTGATGCTTATGATTATAGCTATGGCACACATGGCACACCGACTACATTCACACTCGCTGATCAGATTGCGCAATTAGAAGGTGGTGAATACTGCTTACTCGCACCAAGCGGACTATCAGCAATTAATTTGGTGAATTCCTGCTTTTTAAGTCAAGGCGATGAAGTTTGGGTGGCTGACAATATTTACGGCCCAAACATGGAGCATTTACGCAATTTAGAGCAGCGTTACGGCATCACCGTTCAAGTCTACAATCCAATTGATGTCGATAGCTTTCAACCCTCTGCAAAAGCCAAACTGATTTGGCTGGAAGCCGCAGGCTCGGTCACGTTGGAATTTCCCGATTTGAGCGCCTTAGTAAAAAAAGCCAAAGCACATCATATGCTCACAGCCTTAGATAACACTTGGGGTGCAGGGCTTGCTTTTAATGCTTTCGATTTTGGTGACGATCATTTAAGTGTCGATATAAGTGTCCATGCCCTAACCAAGTACCCAAGTGGTGGTGGCGATATATTAATGGGTTCTGTGGTGACCCGTGATCAACATTTACATCATCAATTATTTCGTATGCATGCCATCCAAGGCATTTGTGTATCGGGCGATGATGTTGCGCAAGTACAACGTAGCTTAGCCTCAATGCAATTGCGCTATGAACACCAAGCGCAAAGCTGTTTGCAGTTACTGAACTGGCTGAAACTACAACCACAATTTGCTCAGGTGTTGCATCCTGCTGATGCCACATCTGCGGGGCATGCGTATTGGAAAGAAATTTGCCGCGATGGACACAGCGCAGGTTTGGTCAGTGTGATTTTTAAGCCTGAATATGATTTAGCCGCTGTACGCCAATTCTGTGATGCACTATCTTTATTTAAACTCGGCTTTAGCTGGGGCGGCCCCGTAAGTTTAGTGATGCTTTACGTTCTCAAGTCCATGCGTACCCTAGAGCACTCTCACTTGGCTGAAGGATTATTGGTGCGTTTTTGTATTGGGCTAGAACATCCTGCAGATTTAATTCAAGATATTCAAAATGCCTTACAACGCTTCAGCGACTAATGCAGCACAGATCATCATTTTAACAATAGCTATATAAATCAGGATAAAAATATGAGTACAGCAATCGTTATTGGTAAAAAAACTGCCGACGTTCAACAAGACGTGGTTTTACATTCACAGTTTGCCAACCGCCACGGTTTAATTGCAGGTGCAACAGGTACAGGTAAAACCGTCACCTTAAAAGTCTTGGCAGAAAGCTTTTCACGAATTGGTGTACCCGTATTTTTAGCCGATGCCAAAGGCGATGTTTCCAGTCTAGCCAAAGCAGGCAGCAGCAGCCCAAAGTTTGATGCACGTATTAAGAGCTTAGGTATCGAAAGCATTCCGTTTGCAGCATCTCCTGTGGTGTTTTGGGATTTATTTGCCGAACAAGGTCATCCGATTCGTACCACCATTTCTGAAATTGGCCCGTTATTATTGGCGCAAATGCTGAACCTGAATGACACCCAAGAGGGCGTGTTGTCTGCGGTATTCCGTATTGCCGATGATCAAGGTTTATTACTGATTGATTTTAAAGATTTAAAAGCCATGCTGACCTATGTCAGCGAACACGCCAGTGAATTTAAAGCTGAGTATGGCAATCTTTCTCCAGCCAGTTTGGGTGCGATTCAGCGCAATTTACTGGCTTTAGCTGATCAGGGCGGTGATAAATTCTTTGGTGAGCCGAGTTTGGATATTTTGGATTTTATTCAAACTGACAGTCAGGGACGCGGCAATATTAATGTTTTGGCTGCAGACAAACTCATGAACACGCCAAAACTGTACGCTACCTTTTTATTATGGATGTTATCGGAACTGTTTGAACAATTGCCTGAAGTGGGCGATATGGACAAGCCAAAACTGGTGTTCTTTTTTGATGAAGCACACTTGTTATTTGACAATGCCAGCAGCGCGCTACAAGAAAAAATTGAACAAGTGGTACGCTTAATTCGCTCTAAAGGCGTGGGGATTTATTTTGTGACCCAAAACCCACTGGACTTGCCTGAAAGTGTATTGGGACAATTGGGTAACCGTGTTCAGCATGCCCTACGTGCTTTTACACCCAAAGACCAAAAAGCGGTAAAAACTGCCGCAGATACATTCCGTGCCAACCCAGACTTTAAAGTTGAACAAGCCATTACCGAACTTGCGGTAGGTGAAGCCTTAATTAGTTGCTTAGATGAACAAGGCACACCGCAAATTGTAGAACGTGCTTGGGTAATGTCGCCCTACTCATCGTTTAGCCCAATTAGCACAGAAGAACGACAAGCCTGTATCAGCCAAAGTGTTATTGCAGGCGTGTATGAACAGCAGCTAGATCGTGAAAGTGCTTATGAAATGCTGCAACAAAAAGTTGAACAACGTCAGCAACAAACGGCAGCAGCAGAACAAGCTAAAATTGAAGCCAAAGAAGCTGAAGCACGCGCCAAGCAAGAGGCTAAAGAAGCCGAAGCACTCGCCAAACAACAAGCGCGCGAGCAAGAACGTCTAGCCCGCGAACAGCAAAAAGAAGCAGAACGCGCTGCCAAACAGCGTGAAAAACTGACTCAGGATATTGTGGGTACCTTTGCCAAAAGCGCAGCACGCAGCTTAGGCGGTTCTACTGGGCAGAAAATTGTACGAGGTTTGTTAGGGTCATTATTTGGTAAGAAATAGCATGTTATAAACGATGAGGTTTGTATAGATTTCATTCATGGATGCACCATCCAAAACCTAAATGAACACTTACAAACCTCTCGCTGTCACATCTACAAACCCCATAAAAACTTTAAAAATAATGGGATATTTTTATAATCCATATTTTTTTTAAGGTTTCACAAAAAAATGTTTGCAATCCTTATTTATAAGATGTATTTTGAATACATCTTATAAATAACAGCCATGAGAGATCGAACATGACTCCACAGCAAATTGACCTTGTAAAAGCAACTGTTCCTGTACTCCGTGAAAATGGTGTCGCACTGACTGGTTATTTCTATAACCGCATGTTGGGGAATAATCCTGATCTAAAAGAAACCTTTAACATGGGTCACCAACGTAGTGGTGCGCAGGCTCAAGCGCTTGCAGGTGCTGTATTGGCTTATGCTGAAAACATTGAAGATCCTTCTGTGCTTGCGCCTGTGATTGAATTGATTGCCCACAAACACGTGAGCTTAAACATTCAAGCACCTGACTATAATATTGTGGGCGAAAACCTACTTCACTCAATTAGCGAAGTATTAAACATTTCAATGGAAGATCCTCTAATTGATGCATGGGCAGCTGCTTATGGTCAGTTAGCAGAAGTATTTATTAATGCTGAACGTGCGATCTATGAACAACACGAACAAACTAAAGGCAGCTGGTTAGGCTGGCGTAATTTCAAAATTGCCAAGAAAGTTGTAGAAAGTGACGAAATCACTTCTATTTACTTCGAGCCAGTAGATGGTGGCGATTTACCAAAATACGAAGCAGGTCAATATATTTCAGTACGCGTATTTGTTCCTGAACTTGGCTTGAAGCAACCACGTCAATACACGCTATCGACTAGCCCACAACAAGATTACTTACGCATTTCTGTAAAACGTGAGCCAGGCAATGGTGCAGATAAAGTTGCAGGTTGGGTATCGAACGTATTGCACCAATTACCAGAAGGTTCTGAAGTTGAAGTATCTGCACCAACAGGTAACTTCTTCCTCATCGACAGCAACAAACGTAATGTCTTCATTAGTGGCGGCGTTGGCTTAACACCAATGATTGCGATGTTGAATCAATTAGTGACTTTAGATGTACCACAACCTGTGACATTCATTCACGCATGTCGTAGCAAACAAGTGCATGCCATGAAACAGCATCTCCAAGACTTAACTGCAAAATGTCCACGTATTCATACGTTGACTGCGTATGAGTTCCCGAACGAAGGTGATGTACTGGGTCAAGATTACGATGTTGCAGGTCGTTTAGACCTCAGCACTGTAGATGCAGCGCTGTTACCAGCCGATGCAGATTACTACTTATGTGGTCCAATGCCATTCATGGCAGAACAGCGTAAAGCTTTACTTGCGCGTGGCATCAAAGATGAGCAAATCCATAGCGAAGCGTTTGGTACAGGTGGTGTTCGCCACTAATCTAAAGCGTTAAAAGCTAATAGGTAAGGCTAGTCTAGTTATGCTAGACTAGCCTTAATTTATTTGTATTTAAAAAAAACATCTGTGCGATCATGCAATTAAATAAATTCACTGACTATGCGCTGCGTATTTTAATGTATATCTCGCGTCCTCGAGATGTACCCTATACCATTGCGGAAATTGCACAGGATTTGCATGTTTCCCAGAACCATCTGGTAAAAATCGTTCACTTTATGGGTAAGCAAGGATGGCTAATTACCACTCGTGGTAAAGGTGGCGGGATTCGCTTGCATCCTGAAGCATTGCCTTTGCGTTTAGGTCATGTGGTGAGAATCCTGCAAGGTGAAAATCAAATTGTAGAGTGTAATACCCCGCCCTGCGTGCTGCGTGCGCAATGTGGACTAAAAGGCATTCTCAATCAGGCAATGGAACAGTTTTATCAAAGCTTAGATCAATACAGCTTGGGTGAAGTGCTACAGCCTGTACCCAATTTACAGTTCAGTACACAATCTCCAATCCCGCTGATTCATCTTTAAAGTAACTTAAACGGTCAAAGCAATATCATCCTAGATGTTGCTTTTTTCGGGCATTCAGGGCGCAAAGGTCGCTTGCCTGTATGACTTGCTTTATAATGCCTGTTTGTAGACCATGAATTGAAGTTAAGTTATGCACCATAGCAGAGGAAAATCGAAAAACAGTAAGGCAGCAGCACAGCCACGGCAGAAAATTAGCTACGAGAAAAAAGTAGACCCTGCCATTACTGAATACTCTGTTCGCGCCTTAAACTGGCTGCGTAAAGCCGAGTTTTTAATGAGTGCGCCTAAACTGAATTTATGTGTAGAAGATACTGGCTACGAAGTGGCTTTTGCAGGACGCTCCAACGCAGGTAAGTCCAGTGCAATTAATGCTTTAACCAATCAAAAACAATTGGCACGTGCTTCTAAAAAACCGGGTCGTACTCAAATGATCAACTTCTTTAGTTTGGGCAACCCCGAACAGCGTTTGGTCGATTTACCCGGTTATGGTTATGCAGCCGTACCTGAAGCCATGAAAATTGTGTGGCAAAAAGAACTCGAAAATTATTTGATTCATCGTAAAAGTTTACAAGGCTTGGTGTTACTGATGGATATTCGCCATCCCTTACAGCACTTTGATGTGATGATGCTGGAGTGGGCATATTCACGTAAATTGTTCGTGCATGTATTGCTCACCAAATCGGACAAACTCAACCGCGGCCCTGCCAATAAAGTATTGCTTGAAGTCAAACAGCAGTTGAAAAAGATGAAACTAGATTTCTCGATTCAATTATTTTCATCACTCAACAAACAAGGTTTGGAAGAGCTTGCGAGTGTGATGGGCGGTCGTTTGAACTTCACCTTAGAACAAGCGCATCAATTTGATTTAGACAGCATTCCAGAAGCGACTGGCGATGATGTTGATGTTGATGTTGATGTTGATGTTGATCAGCCTGAATTTTTAGAAACTGACGATTTAACCGCATCTGATACCGAAACCAAATAGTCCGTTAAATTACTGACTATTGGTCTATAATATAAAGTCCTATTCGCTCAATCTCGAATAGGACTTTTTATTTGTATGTCCACTTTCAGTTTTACGCCGTAATCACAATCTCCCTCTCCACCAAAGTTGCACTTTACAACGCAGCCAGAAATGCCCTACTGTCAAGATCATAACAATTAAACGTTTAAACAATTACATAAGATAAGGAGATCAAACATGCAGGCACACATTTCAGTGATTACCTTAGCGGTAGAAGATTTACAACGTGCACTCGATTTTTACCGCGACGGCTTAGGACTTGTAACTGAAGGCATTATTGGACAGGAATTTGAACAAGGTGCGGTGGTCTTTTTTGAACTGCAAGCAGGCTTAAAACTGGCTTTATGGTCTAAACAAAGTTTACAACAAGATACAGGCTTAACAGGTACAGCCAGCAGTGCTGCACAAATCACTTTAGGACATAATGTACATAGCCCACTCGAGGTCGATCAGGTATTGAAACAAGCAAAAAATGCAGGTGCGAAAATTTTAAAACCTGCACAGAGCACCTTTTACGGCGGTTATGCAGGTTATTTTCAGGACTTAGATGGTCATATTTGGGAAGTGGCCTACAGCCCATGTTGGGATTAATCTGCTTTGGCTCATGTCTTTACATAGCACAATAAAACAGGATGATGCTGAAAACTTGATTCGATTTTAAACCCTTTATCAGGAATGCAGTGCAGGGTCATCACGAGTATGCCGATCGACCACCACACTAACCATCATATCGCCCTGCACATTGACCACAGTACGCACAGTATCCAACAAACGGTCGATCGGCAATAAAATCGCAATCGCTTCTGCAGGCAAACCCACCGATTGTAATACCATAATCATCGTCACCATACCTGCGCTTGGAATACCAGGCGCGCCCAAAGAAGCGATCATGGCTGTGGCACAGACAATTAATTGCTGTCCTAAACTTAAATCCAGCCCCATTAAATTGGCAACAAACAAAGCCGCTGCAGCTTCATACAATGCCGTTCCATCCATATTCAGTTGTGTACCTAACGGGATCACAAAGCCTGCAGTTTGCGGACGCACACCTAAATTTTCCTGCGCACATTTCATCGAAAGTGGCATAGTGGCAGAACTGGAACTGGTGGCAAAAGCCGTAATTAAGGCAGCACGTGTGCCTTTAAAAAAGGTGATCGGATCCATTTTGCCAAATATCCACAACAGCAAAGGCAAGACCACCACACCATGAAAAATCGTGGTGCCCGTGACCACTGCAGCAAACTCTGCCAAACGACTCAGGACTGAAATATCTTCGGTTGCAACCAACTTAGCCAATAAAGCAAAAATCCCCAAAGGTGCCAGTTTCATTACCCAGCCAATCATCAACATCATAATTTCAAAAAATTGCTGACTGAGTTTACGTACCGTTTTAAAGTGCTCCCCGCCTTTGACCAGCGCCACACCCACCAATAAGGCAAATATCACCACTGCCAAAACATTACCCTCGGCAAAAGCTTTAAACGGATTGATTAAGGTGTTTTGAATGAAATTGGTAAAAAACGAAGACGGCGTAAGCGTGTCTGGGCTTTGATGCTGCGCCATAGCATCTTGAAACATCACAATATCTACGCCTTTACCCACTGCAAATAAATGCGCACACGCCAAACCTAAAATTAAAGCCAAAGTCGTGGTGGTGACACAACACGCCAACGTAATTTTCCAGACTCGACTCAATTGCCCTACAGCCTGTAAGTTCGACACACCGACCACAATTGAGCTAAAAATTAGTGGGATCAGCAGCATTTTCAGTAAACCAATAAAAATACTGCTCATTAAACCAATGCCATACAAACTGGCGCTAAAAAATGTGCTGTCTGGAAATAGATTCAGAATAAAACCAAACACCACACCCAAAATTGCGGCAATTAGAATTTGTGTATTGAGGCTCATACGCAATTGAGTTTTTTAATGTGATGTGTGGACTATGCCATGTGGCTGAAATTGAATCGAGTATTATTTTTCTAGCGCACTTTGATTAGGTTCAGATCGTGCTTCAGGATGTAAAAAAGCCGACATGAATGTCGGCTGATGAATGTAGATTTTAAAGGCTATATTTTATTGCGTTTCGATTTCACGTAAACGAATCAAGCCTTCCTGACTGGTGCTACACACCAATTCACCATTTTGCCACATGCGCCCAAAGTTCAAACCACGCGAACTAGTGCTAATGGTGGCTTCCATGTCGTACAGCATCCAGTCATCCACACGGAACGGTTTATGGAAATACATGGCATGGTCAATACTGGCACACTGCAAACTTGGTGATAAATAGCTCAAACCATGCGGACGCAGTGCTGTGGTCATTAACGTGAAGTCTGAATAAAATGCCGCAATTGCCTGATGCAAAGACACTTCATCCACCTCTGGTGAAATGCTGTCATGGGTACGAATGTAGTGTGCATAAGCAGGTGCTTCAGGCTGCGGTAAAAATGGATTGCTCGGATTAATCGGGCGAATCTCCACCAAGCGATCACGCATAAAACTGGCACGCACATTTTCAGGTACAAACTCGACAATATGCTGTTTGAGTTCCGCTTCGTTTTTTAAAGCTTCTGCTGCAGGATAGTTTGGCTCTGAAATTTGATAATTCAGACCGTCTTCCAACGGCGCAAAGGACACCATCGCAGTAAAAATGGTACGCCCATGCTGAATGGCACGTACTTGACGGCTAGAAAAACTTTTACCATCACGCAAACGGTCAACTTCATAAATAATAGGTGCGTTGACATCGCCACCAAACAAGAAATAGGCATGCAATGAGTGCGCAGGACGATCAGTGGTATAAGATGCAGCACGTAAAGCCTGTCCCAAAACCTGTCCACCAAAAACACGTTTACCCACCAAGTTACGACTGATACCTCGGTAGATATTTTCTTCTAACTTTTCTAAACAAAGAAGTTCAACCAGCTCTTGTGTGAGTGCGTTCATAACTAACCTATGTATGGCGGAAATTGGGGATGCGGGATCGAAGTCGATGAAAAAATAAATCGTCAAAATAAACTGACTATTTTAAGCCTGCTATTTTGCCATAGATTCTGCATCTTTTACCCATCAAAGACTGACCGCTGTGTCACAACTTAGCCGATCAATTTTGCTAAAAATACGATTTTTAACGATAAAATCTAACAATATTCATGCAAATTATCTAAAAATGCAGCGCGATTATTAGATACAATGACGCAAAATAAATTCCCTACTGGCTAGGGACTTAGGTGATGAAGTAGGAGTGAGTATGTCCAAGCGTGGTTTTGGTCAAATGTATCGTCAGCTTTCTGGTAAGCTGCTTGACCTTGTGGTGACACCGCATGTTTTGGGTGAAGTCCCTGTCAAGGATGCGCAAAGTGTAGACTCAAATGCCACTCGCACCAAGATAACTTGCTACGTATTGCAAAATCACTCACGCAGCAATGCCTTGGTGGTCGATGGCGAAACACGTCGCTTAAAACTCACGCCTGCGCTTGATCCATTGGTGATGGGTTCACATAAAGAAAAAGCCTCGATTCTGTTTTTACAGCATCACGATGAGAACAACCTACTCAATCCACCACCTTATGCTTTTCCGCCACGCTTGTTACGTTTAATTGAACAATTAGAACAACACCCAGAACTTGATATTGAATTGGTACCTGTGACCGTGTTGTGGGGACGTTCTCCAGACAAAGAGGATTCGTGGTTTAAACTACTGTTTACCGATACGTGGGCAACGCCTGGCACAGTCAAGCAGTTAATGAATATTGGGGTGCATGGTCGTCAGTCTTATTTGGAATTTCACGAGCCACAATCATTACGCGCTTTAATTGAACATGCCAAAACTGAGCATCCGAACCTGTCGCCTGCGACCTTTATTGTTAACACTCTAAATAATTACTTAGATGGACAACGTGAAGTCGTACTTGGCCCAGACTTGTCTGACCGCCGCAATGTCATGCTCAGTCTGATTAAATCTCCCGATGTGCAAGATGCCATTCGTCGTGAAAGTTTACGCAGTAAAATTAGCGTGATTGAAGCCGAGCGTCGTGCGATTGGTTATTTAAATGAAATCGTGTCGGACTACTCTCATGCAGCGGTACGCTTTGCCGATATGGCACTGACCCGCTTATGGACACAATTGTACGATGGCGTGGAAGTGCATAATTTTAGTACCGTGCGCGAACTGGCCAAAGACTATGAAATTATCTATACCCCATGTCACCGCAGTCATATCGACTATTTATTGCTGTCTTATGTGATTTACAAACGCGGCATGATGGTGCCGTACATTGCTGCGGGCGATAACCTGAATATGCCATTTGTAGGTCAATTGCTTCGTGGTGGCGGTGCGTTTTTTATCCGTCGTACTTTCCGTGGCAACGGCTTATACACAACCGTCTTTAAAGAATATTTATTCAGTATTTTGTCGCGTAACACGCCGCTTGAATACTTTATTGAAGGTGGACGTTCACGTACAGGCCGCTTGTTGCCACCAAAAACAGGCATGCTCGCCATGACCATTCACAGTCATTTGCGTGGTCGTGCTAAACCGATTGCTTTTGTGCCAACTTATATTGGTTATGAACGCCTGATGGAAGGTTCAACCTATGTCGGTGAAATGCAAGGCAAGCCAAAAGAATCTGAATCGCTAATGGGCATTTTAAAAACCATGCGCAAGATTGAACGGATTTTTGGCAAGGTGCATGTCAATTTTGGCGAACCTGTGTTTTTAGATGATGTTCTAAAACAACACGATGCCGAACACATCAGCATTGAAAAAAATGATGATCCTATTCCACCACAAGTGTCAGATGCAGTGAATACTTCGGCACATGCGATTTTGGAAAACATTAACCGTGCTGCGGTAATTAACCCGGTATCTTTGTTATCGCTGATTTTACTGGCAACACCAAAACATACCTTGGATGAAGAAATTTGTGTGAAGCAGTTAGACACTTACCGTAATCTGCTCACTGCCCTGCCTTATGATGAGCGCACTCAAGTCACACCATTATCAGGTAAAGAAATTATTGCCTACGGCTTAAAACTCAAACTGATTAAACGAGTGCAGCACGTTTTGGGCGATATTATCGCGATTGAAGACCATCAGGCGGTGTTACTCACCTACTTCCGCAACAATATTTTGCATGCCTTTGTCTTACCATCTTTAATTGCAGCATTGGTGAAACATAATGGTTCGATTCGTCGTGGTGATTTAATCAACGTCATTCGTACTTTATATCCGTTCCTGAAAGCTGAGTTGTTCTTGAAATGGCAAGATCAGGAACTCAAAGAACGGATTTGTGCCTATGTAGAAGCGTTAATTCAGGCCAAATTGATTTCTGAAGATGCGGAAGGCAACTTAATTTCACCTGCACCAAATAGTGAAGACCATAACCAATTGGTAGTATTGGCTGCACCTGTAATGCAGAGTTTAGAGCGTTATTACATGACACTGGCGCTGATTACACAACGCGGCTCAGGCAATATTTCGGCACGTCAGGTCGAAGAACTCAGCCATTTGGTCGGTCAGCGTTTGTCGGTGCTGTATGAATTCAACTCACCTGAATTCTTTGACAAAGCCTTGTTCCAAAGCTTTATTAAAGTCTTAACTCAGCAAGGTTATATCAGCACCAACAGTGACAATGCGATTGTGTTTGATGATAACTTTAAAAACGTCGCACAATACGCCAATTTGGTGTTGGATGATGTGACTTTACAGATGCTGCAACACATCACCACCTTTAGCGATGAAGAATTGCGTGAGGCGTTAGAAGCACTTGCTGCACAACAAGCAAAAAAACGCTTGAAACGTAAGAAGAAGTAATTTTTAAGCTTCTTCTCTTACGCCATAAATGGCTCAGGCAGAAAGTTGGGGATGAGGGTGAATAAAAGCTCAATATTTGAGATTTTAAAAATCACCTCTCGCTAGCCCTTTCCTAGCAAGAGAACTTTTATTCTCCGATTTCAGGTGAATCACTTTGCGTAATTCTTAGATGATCAAAATAATCCTCATGTTTGCGCTGAAATCCTGTTTTCTCCATGCGCGTAGCAAAAATCCGCTTCCCTGTTTCTCTCTCACTTTCCAACACCAACTCAGGTAAATTGAATTCACGCTGAATCTTTAAAATCATTTCATGCAAAGGCTGAGCTTGGTTATTGCTGCAAATATAAACTGGTTCAGGATGTTCCACGTGAAGCAAATGTGCCAAAAAACTTGCCAAATCATCAATATGAATTCGGTTTGACCAATGTATATTTGGGTAACTTTGTGTGCTTTCCGCAAGTTTGAGCATGCGTGCAGTCGAAGTGCCATAAATACCCGAAGGACGTACGATCACACATTGTTCAGGATAAGCCTGTTGCCACAAGTGTTCCATCTGCAACAACAACTGCCCTTGTACATCATTCGGCTTAGGCACAGTATCATCATCAATACATTCACCTGCGTTTTCGCCATAAACCCGTGTAGATGACACCACAATAATTCGCTTTACAGGATGATCTTTTAATGCAGCGACAATCGGCTGCACAGAATCTACATAAGTCTGTTGATACGCTTCTACAGAACTCAAAACCGTATTCCGAGATGGTGCAAGTAATACATAAACGGCATCAACAGGTTGAGTCTGTGATAAATCGAGCTGTTGAATATCTTGAAGCAGATGCGTCATATCAGGATCTGTTTTCGGACTGCGGCTAATTGTGGTAATTTGATGACCGAGCGTAAATAGTTGTTTTGCAACACGCTGCGATGTTTTACCATAACCAATAAATAGAATATGCATTCAGCACCTAATCATAGCATTTGAAGTTGAGGGGACATGGCTGCAGTCCATCAGTTGCAAGGGGTAGGCTCTGCCTCTGCTGCATTACTCGAAAAACTAAATATTTTCACCACAGATGACTTGCTGTTTCATCTACCGCGTGACTATGAAGATCGTAGCACGATCATTCCCATGAACCAATTAAACGTGGGGCGCAGCTATTTACTCGAAGGTGTGGTTAAAGGGGTCGATTTTCCACCGGGTAAACGCAAGTCGATGGCGGTCAATTTAGAAGATGAATTTGGAAAAATCACCTTACGTTTTTATCATATTTATAAAGGTATTACAGATCGTGCCAAACTCGGCAATCGTTTAAGAGTATTTGGCGAAGTACGGGTTGGGGCGCGTGGTCTGGAAATGTATCACCCCGAATTACAACTGATTACTGAACATACCCCACTGCCTAAAACCCAACTGACTGCCATTTACCCAAGCACCGATGGGCTGACCCAAGCCAAATTACGTGAATACGTCAAACAGGCCTTGACACAGCATAGTGATGATTTGCCTGAACTCCTGCCTGAAAAAATGACCAATGGCTATGCACTCAAACAGGCGTTGGATTATATTCATCATCCACCTTTAAATGCCAATATGCTGCAATTGGCACAAGGCTCTCACCCTGCACAGCAACGCCTGATTTTTGAAGAATTGGTGGCGCATCAAGTCAGTTTACTGACCCGACGGGCTTATATTCAGCAAATTGCCTCACCTGCCTTTTCCCCAAGTCAAAAACTAGCGCCTGCGTTACTCGGCAACATGCCATTTCAAATGACAGGTGCACAGCAACGGGTTTCGCAAGAAATCATGCAGGATTTGCAGCGTAATAAACCCATGCTGCGCTTGGTACAAGGTGATGTAGGTGCAGGCAAAACGCTGGTCGCTGCAGTCGCAGCGTGTCATGCGCTAGAAGAAGGTTGGCAAGTCGCGCTGATGGCACCCACTGAAATTTTGGCAGAACAACATTATCTGAACTTTCAAAAATGGTTTGAACCATTGGGCTTAACAGTGGCATGGTTGTCTGGCAAACAAAAAGGCAAAGCACGCGCAGCGGCTGAACTGAGCATTCAAGATGGTAGCGCCAATTTGGTGGTTGGGACACATGCGTTATTTCAGGACAATGTGCAATTTGCCAAATTAGGTTTGGTGATTATTGATGAACAACACCGTTTTGGGGTCGATCAACGTCTGGCTTTGCGCAATAAAGGTGCCAATCACACTACACCGCATCAATTGGTGATGACTGCAACGCCTATTCCGCGAACTTTAGCCATGTCCGCCTATGGCGATTTGGACACTTCGGTGATTGATGAACTACCGCCAGGACGTACACCTATTCAAACGGTGACTATTCCGCTAGATCGGCGTGAAGAAGTCTTACAACGCATTGCCAGCAATTGTGCCGAAGGCAAACAAGCCTATTGGGTCTGTACCTTGGTGGAACAGTCGGAAACCTTAGATGCGCAAGCTGCCGAGGCGACTTTTGCTGAAATTAAAGAACGCTTTCCTGAACTGAATATTGGGCTGGTACACGGCAAAATGAAAGCCGATGAAAAACAAGCCGTCATGCAGCAATTTAAAGACAATCAATTACAGTTGCTGATTGCCACCACAGTAATTGAGGTCGGGGTCGATGTACCGAATGCTTCAATTATGGTGATCGAAAATGCCGAGCGTTTAGGACTTTCACAGCTACATCAGCTACGTGGACGAGTCGGACGGGGTGCCAAAGCCAGTTTTTGTGCCTTATTGTATAAAAATCCACTTTCGCAAAATGGACAAGAACGCTTGCGGATTATGCGGGAAACCAACGATGGTTTTGTGATTGCAGAAAAAGATTTAGAACTGCGCGGCCCAGGTGAACTCTTGGGAACCAAACAAACGGGAGATATGGGCTTTCGGGTGGCTAAATTAGAACGGGATGATCATTTGCTGGCACAGGCGCATCATGTGGCACAGCAAATTTTAAACGATTATCCTACACATGCCGAAGCTTTGCTAAAACGCTGGCTGCCTGAGGCACCACGTTATGCCTATGTTTAAACGGATTGCAGTCGTAAGATGACTCAGCCAATCAACCTAGTACAACGCGGCATACAATGGCTGCGCCAACTGCAACCGTGTCAGCTCTGCCATAGCGACACGCAATGGCAACATTCGGTCTGTCAAACCTGTTGGCAACAATTGCCGTGGCGTAGCCAAGCGGTACAACGACAAGAAATGCAGATTCAAGTCACTTTTGATTATCACTATCCAATTAATCGCATCATTCAACAATTTAAATATGAACAGCAGTTACATTACCAACTGCTTTTAGTAGGCGCGCTAAAACAACTGTCTTATCCTAAAATCCAAGCCATTGTACCGATGCCAATTTCCACTGCCCGCTTGACTGAACGCGGCTACAATCAATCTTTATTGTTAGCAAAAGGACTAGCGCGGCATTTAAATGTCCCGATTTGGCAACCTGTGACCCGCTTACAACAGCACGCGCAAAAAGGCTTAAGTCGCTTAGAACGATTGGAAGACATCCAACAGCAATTTCAAATTCAGAATGCGCCTAAAATCCGTTTTCGTCGGGTTTTAATTGTGGATGATGTGGTCACGACGGGCAGTTCAATTCATGCACTCAAACAGCAGTTGCTCAAGCTCGGCTGTCAAAAAGTCGAGGCGGTTTGTCTGGCCAGTGCTGAATAAAAAAACTATTCGGTTGAATATGCTCAACGCATTAAAAAGTTGAACTTAAAATATAGAAGAATGATCAACTGCTCTTAATTTTGTTGTAAATATTGTTTTAACCACGGCATCACCACTTCACGGGTCAGCGGTGCCAACAAAGTATCTTGATCATCCAAATCTACCCACTTCATTTCGGCAATTTCAGCAGCAATTTTTGGTGCCTGATCAAGCTGAACCCAATACACATAACTGACCAAACGGCAGTCGGGCTCATTGGCCGTTGCTGTTTCATAGCGTCCAATAAATTGTTGAATTTGCGCCTGACAGCCAATTTCTTCGGCAATTTCTCGCAACATGGTCGTTTCAGGCGCTTCATTGGGTTCTAATTTGCCACCGACCTGCATAAAACACGCGGTATGCTGTTTACGCACCACCAATAACTGCTGTTTGACATTTAAAATAATTGCAGCTGCAACGGTAATGATGTTGTTGATCTCAGCCATTTTATTTCGCCAGTTCCTGCTGCACCCACTCTAGCTCAGGCACTTCCCATTTCATTTCAGGAACACGGTATTGTTCAAATTGCTGCAAAATATTGTCAATACAATTCGATACAATCAATGCCTCACAAAAACGTGGCTGAGTAAAACCTTTTTCAGAGGTCTGTCTTAAAAACTTCAGCAAATCATCATAAAAGCCAGCTACATTAAAAAAGGCACAGGGTTTTGAGTGAATTCCTAATTGTGCCCACGTCCATTGCTCAAAAATTTCTTCTAAAGTTCCAGAACCACCCGGCAAAGCAATAAAGCCCTCGGCCAATTCTGACATTTTTATTTTGCGGGCATGCATGTTTTCTACGATGTGTAATTCGGTCAAATGCGGATGCGCCAATTCATGCTCTGCCAAACTTTCAGGCATGACACCAATTGCACGCCCACCTGCGGCCAAAGTACTATCTGCCACCACACCCATTAAGCCTGAGCGTCCACCGCCATAAATTAAAGTTTTGCCTTGTGCAGCCAATGTTTCACCCACTTTTCGTGCATTTTCAACAAAAACTGAATCTTTTCCTGGGGCAGAACCACAGAAAATAGCAATTGACGACATCATTTTTTCACCATGTTATCTGGCTGTCATGCCATAAAATTAAACTTCAGGGAGATTTTTAAATAAAATAGCATTCTGAGCAGTGTATTTAGTAAGATCCTTGTCTAAAATACACCCATCCACAAAACCCATACTGCGCAAGGAGAAAAGACGAATGCTTGAAGCCTTTTATGCCACAGAGCGCGGTAGTCTGGAAGATGCCACCATTAACGGTGGTTTTGATTTGCATCCAGATCTGGTCTGGATTGACCTGATTGCCCCTTCACAAGAAGAACAGCAATGGGTACTAGACGCATACTCACAAAATTTACCAACCTTAAAATCTTTGGAAGATATTTCATCTTCAGCGCGATTCTACCGTGATGATGACGGTATTTTACACATTAGTACCTATTTTTTAACTAAAAATAAAAACTATCAAGTCGATGGTGAAACTGAAGACAATTCCAGTATTTTAGCCACAGTGCAAACCGTTGCCTTTATCTTACATAAAGAACACCTGTTTACCCTACGCGGTGAAAAATTAGTGGCATTTCGGGCATTTCGGGCACGGGCACGACGTAACGACTACGAAATTGATTATAAAGACCCGACTTGGGTGCTTTTAGGCTTGCTTGAAGCCAAACTGGACGAACTTGCGGATATCTTAGAAGATATCCACAAGGACTTGGAAAAGTATTCCACAGAAGTTCTGAATAACCGTCATCGTGAGCAAATTTTAGACCTCGATGACATGATTACCCGACTGGCACAATTAGAAGACATGCTTGGAAAAGCGCAATTGTGTTTGATTGATTTACGTCGTGTCCTGACCTTTTTGGCACGTCCGCGTGCGTTGGGTAGTCATATTTACGATGCCGACATTCGAGAACTCAGTGAAGATGTACGCTCACTGGTCGAACACGATGCCTTCTTATTCCAGAAAGTGCGCTTCTTGCTCGATACCACTTCAGGCTTCATTAACACCGAACAGAACGATACGATTCGTCGATTCTCGATTTTACCGAGTATGTTAGCACCACCGATGTTGGTTGCCAGTGTTTATGGTATGAACACCGACGTGTTACCTTTTGCCAAAGGTACCACCAGTTTTATAGTGGTCAGTATTATTTTAATTGGCTTCTTTATTGGCCCATTAATTTACTTTAGATGGAAAAAATGGATTTGATGCCTTTTATTCCCTCTCCTTTTAGCAGCGGATTAGAGAGGTTTGCAATCTCACCTCACTTGAATAAAGCGGAAAACTAAACGCAATAAAAAAGCACCTTACAAGTAGGTGCTTTTTTATGGTTTTCAGTTTTAGGCGATTAGCTGTAAATCATCTTGCAAATGACAGGCTTGAATGATCTTCATCATTTTTTCAGGAACCGCTTTAAACTGTAAGCCTTTGGCTTCAGGCGTCTGACGCAACCATTGCACCAAAACAGCCAAAGCTAAAGTGCTTCCGTGTTCCAGCTGCGCCAAATTGACCACCAAAGGCAACTGCTGCTGACGAATCAACTGCAGACCTTTTTGGTAATATTGCTCTGCATTACTGAAATCTATCTTTCCAGAAACGCATAATTCCTGATTTGATAATTCAATCACGCCACACCTAACCTATTTTTTCTTTTCAACCGCAGCTTCTGCATCTGGCTTAAAGGTTGCAATGGCTTTATCAATATTGCCACCATTACGCTTCACGTTCGCTGCAAACTGGTTACGGAATTGCAAACCTAAATCAATACCCGACACGTTAATGTTACGGATTTTCCATTGGCTGCCTTTGTCTGCCAACTGGAATGACACAGGAATTTTTTCACCATTATGCAAGAAGTCAATGGTCACCACTGGGTTCTTGCTGTTGGTCGCCTTATAAGGACGCATGGTGTAGCTTTGGTTGCTAAATTTCGCAAACGCTGTGCCATAGTTCTCAATTAAGGTTTCACGGAAGTTTTTCTCAAACTGCGCGCGCTGTGCTGCTGAACTGTATTGGTTCGTCGCATAAGTACCCATCACAATACGGGTAAATGCTTGCGCATCTACATACGGATCAAGGTTTTGACGCACAATCGTTTTGACCAATGCTGGATTGTTCTGCAATTTAGCATGATCTGCTTTTAAACGTGCAATCAAGCTATCGGCAACTTTTTTCACAAAAGCTGGTGGCGCTTCTGCAGGTGCAGCAAATGCAGTTCCTGCCAACATGGTTGAAAGTACACTTACCGCCAGAGTTTGCTTTAAAAGTGTTTTCACGGACAATCTCCTTCATTACTCAACAAATGACACTTCTGCATCTGTTGTTTCAGCTGTCGCTGTGTCTTTATCTGCGTCTGACGCTGCGTTGGATGTTTTCGCTGCACCGCCAGTAATAAACTTACTGATTAAATCTTCTAAATCCATGGTGCCTTGTGTGTTGGCAATACTTTCGCCACGCTTCACAAAGTTCAAACCACCACCTGGAACCACTTTGAGATATTTCTCACCCAATAGACCATTGGTTGCTACCATTATGTAAGCATCTTCATCAATACTGGTGATGGATTTCATGTTACCCAACAGTTGTTTTTCCATTTCTTTTTGTTGCTGAGGGCTTGCCTCTTGGTATTCTGCACTGTAACGCAATTCTTCAAGCGCATAATTTTGCACTGTTTTTAGTTGTTCAGGATTAAAACTGGTCAACCTGCCATCCAGTTCAAATTCAACTGTAGCCAAACGCGATACAGGGTCTAAAGTAATATCATTAACACGACCAATGGTGACACCGCTCATGGTGACTTTAGCACGTGGTTTTAAACCATTCACGTTGTCAAAAGTTGCTGTCATATTGTAACTGTCGCGCAAATTGGTACCCACCAATCCACTGACTTTCATGGCCAAGAAAAATAATGCAATGCCTGTCAAAATGACAAATACACCTACGGCCAGCTCACTTGTACGTGATTTCATTAAACACCTCCGAACATGACCGCAGTCAACACAAAATCAAAACCTAAAACACATAATGAAGAATACACCACGGTTCGTGTGGTCGACGTCGCAATGCCTTCCGATGTTGGGACACAGGCATAGCCTTGATATACTGCAATCCAAGTACAAATTAATGCAAAAACAAAACTTTTAATAATTGTGCCGTTAAAAATATCTTTATAGAACTGCACGCTGCTTTGCATACCGCCCCAGAAAGAACCTTCATCGACCCCTAGAAAATCGACCCCAACCATTTTGCCGCCCATAATGCCAATTGCAGCAAAAATAATGGAGAGCATTGGCAGGCTGACTATTCCCGCCCATAAACGTGGTGACACAATACGCTTGAGTGGGTCTACCCCAATCATTTCCATGCTGGCCAATTGCTCTGTGGCTTTCATCAGACCAATTTCTGCAGTTAAGGCAGAACCTGCACGACCTGCAAATAACAGCGCAGCGACCACAGGTGCCAACTCACGTAATAAAGTCAAAGACACCATCGTGCCCAACATGGCTTCTGAACCAATATTGACCAAAATGGAGTAGCCTTGTAAGCCCAATACCAAACCAATAAATAAACCTGATACCGCAATAATCAATAATGACATCACGCCAACACGGTACATTTGGTACAGGAACAGCTTCACCCCAAGCAGGGTTGGCATGGAAAATAGAATTTGCAACAACATTTGGGTGGCGACACCAATGCCACGAACACGCTCAATGACGCGTTGACCTAATGCGGCAATAGCATTCATGAACGCACCTCATCACTTAAATAAGCCCGATGGCTAAATTGATAATCGACTGGCCCTTCGGCAGCGCCTGTTAAGAACTGACGTACAAATGCCGATTCATGCTGTTTTAATTCTGCAGGTGTACCTTCGCCCTGAATCACGCCTTCCGCGATAATATAAATGTAGTCGGCAATTGATAAAGTTTCGCCAACATCATGCGAGACGATGATGGTGGTTAAATCCAACGCTTCACGCAAGGAACGGATTAAACGGGTCAACACACCTTTTACAATCGGGTCTTGCCCTGCAAACGGCTCATCGTACATGATCAATTCAGGGTCTAACGCAATCGCACGTGCCAATGCCACACGACGGTTCATCCCGCCTGAGAGTTCTGCAGGCATAAGTTGTTCTGTACCACGCAAACCGACTGCTTCAAGTTTTAAAGCCACCAATTCTGCAATTAAATGTTCAGGCAACTGGGTATGTGCACGCAATGGAAACGCGACGTTTTCATATACGCTCATATCGGTAAATAACGCACCGCTTTGGAATAACATGCCCATACGTGCGCGCGCAGCAAATAACTCCTGACGCGACATTTGCGCAAGATTTTTTCCATCCAGAAAAATATCACCATGATCGGGAGTCAACTGACCACCAATCAAACGTAATAACGTGGTTTTACCAGTACCTGAAGGTCCCATAATGGCAGTAATTTGACCACGGCGAATCTTTAAACTGACATTTTCAAAAATGACACGTTTCCCTCGCTTAAAGCTCAGTTCATTGACTTCAATCAATGACGGCTCATGTTGAGGTGTTGAATTATTCATAGCTGAGGGTCTTCCTGCATTTTTTCAGCACGCATACTATAAAGGATTGAAGCATAAAATGTTATCTAGCAAATTTTTTAAAACTGTGCACGTCTTGTGCAACTATAAATATTATTGTTATCTAAATCACTTTCATTACAGCAAATACTTAAAAATAAGAGGAAATAATATAATAAATTAAATTACATAAAATCAGCGCTAAACCAATATACGGCATCATTCCCTCTCTCGTCTGCATCAGCATTCGCAAGCCATCGATGTTCATAATTCGCACAACACAATAAAAACATGACACAGTATACATTTTATTCAGACGGAAAATCATTTTTTTAACAAAAAAAACCGGTGCTCAACACCGGTTTTCTTTAAGCTGACGCTTCAGATAGCGCTTAGTCGTTAAATTTACGACGTGGGCGATCAAAACCACCTTCACGGCGTGGACGATCTGAATTGAACTCACGACGTGGACGATCTTCACCACCAAATGAACGCTTAGGACGATCATCAAAAGAACGTGGTTGACGGTCACCAAAACCACCTTCACGACGTGCAGGACGATCACCAAAATCACGTTTTGGACGGTCACCGAAACCACCTTCGCGACGTGGTTTATAGTCTACGCGGTTGCCACGGTTGTCATCAGTCGCATCAAAGCGTGGTTTATCGTTGAAACCACCTTCGCGACGTGGACGGTCTGAATTAAATTCACGACGCGGACGATCTTCAAATGAACGTTGTGGACGATCACCAAAACCACCTTCGCGGCGTGGACGATCTGAATTAAATTCACGACGTGGACGGTCTTCAAATGAACGCTGTGGACGATCACCGAAACCACCTTCACGACGTGGACGGTCTGAGTTGAACTCGCGACGCGGACGATCTTCACCAAATGCAGGACGTTCACCACGTGGTTTGTCATCAAAGCTGCGACGTGGACGATCATCACCACCTTCACGACGTTTAAAGTTGCTTTCGCCTTCAAAACGACGACCGCCACCAAAACCGCCACGACCACCGCGACCGCCATCACGACGACCACGACCACCGTCACGACCAGAACGTGCTGGAGGTGGAGATGGCTCTAAGCCTTCAATTTCAGAAACGCTTAAACGTGCATCTAAGAAATCTTCCAACGCACGGATTTTGCCGCGCTCACGGTAAGTTGCCAAAGTAATCGCGTTACCAGTACGACCCGCACGACCTGTACGACCAATACGGTGTACATAGTCTTCATTTTTCATTGGTAAACCGAAGTTAATCACGTGAGAAATAGTTGGTACGTCTAAACCACGTGCTGCAACGTCTGTTGCAACCAAGATTTTTGCACGGCCTTCGCGAATGCTGCGTAAACGACGGTTACGAACGGTTTGTGGCATTGCACCGTGTAGTGCAACAACCGAGTGACCCGCTTCAGCCAATTCTTCAGCCAGCATATCGGTATCTTCTTGAGTAGATGCGAATACAACCGCTTGATCTACACCTTCATCAGATAACCAGTGTGACAATAATTTTTTCTTGTGCTCGAAACCATCAGTCCAGTGTAAAGTCTGGGTGATGTCCATGTTCGTTGAGTGACCTGTTTCAATCGCAATACGTACAGGCTCATTCATCATGCGTTCTGCAAGTGTGATAATACGGCTGGCAAAAGTTGCAGAGAACATCAAGGTTTGCTTACGGTTAGCAGCTAAATCGCTAATCGCTTCTAGGTCTTCAGAGAAGCCTAAATCGAGCATACGGTCAGCTTCGTCTACAATTAAGGCATCAACTTTATCAAGTTTGATTTGACGACGGTTCACCAAGTCAAGTAAACGACCTGGAGTCGCTACAACCACTTGCGCACCTTTTAATTGTTGGATTTGCTTACCAAAAGGCATACCACCCATGATTGCTGCAATACGTACACCTTTCATGTGACGTACAAATGCAATCGCGTCTTGGCTAACTTGTTGAGCCAATTCACGTGTTGGGCAAAGCACTAAAATTGACGGCTGAGTAATAGCTTTCATACGCTCTTTAAATGGTACGAAAGTATCTTGATTAGCAAGCGCGTTTAAAGTTGGGAGTAAAAATGCAGCAGTTTTACCAGAACCTGTTTGGCTAGATACCAATAAGTCTTTACCTTCAAGTGCCGCTGGGATCGATTGTTCTTGAACAGGAGTCGGCGTAGTAAAGTTCAAGCCTTCTAAAGCTTGTTGTAAAGATTCATGTAAAGAAAAATCAGCAAAAGTTTTGCTCATAGAGATTTTCACCCTGAAAATGGGTGCTCCATTAAATAAAGTCAGATGGACATCGGCAAAAAGCGGTACAGCAATTATCGCTGACAATTTAAGATTCAGCGGCGATCCGAGTAACGACGATGTGATATAACGCACGCATGATTACGGCTTAACCTGAAGGAATCGCTTTAGCGATTGGGGCGCGAGATATCGTCCTCTCTTTGGACCGCACGCGCATACACAATGATTAGAAGAGAAATGTTCAGGTAATGAACAGAAATTAAGTGCGTGCGCGGATTATAGCAGGATTATTTTAAAAGTCACCTTATTTAATCGACTTTTGCTGTTTTTTGTGTAAACAGTGATAGATTCTGCTTTTATGACTAGTATATGGACGATAACAACAGATTTAAAACCAGCAGTTTTAGACCGTTAGGTAAAAGAAAAGCCCTCAGGATGAGAGCTTTGCTAAGTGTCTTATTTAAGTATAAATATGATCAGCTGATTATTTCGCTGCTTCGCCCCAAGCAGGCACAACCGCTTTCATAAGTGGTTTTAACATTTTCATTGAACATGCCAAAACTTGCCCATTTTCCATAGAGTCGCTGCCACCACGTGCATCGACCACAGTACCGCCCGCTTCTTTCACAATTAACTCACCCGCAGCAATATCCCACGGTTTTAAGCCAAGTTCAAAATAACCATCTAAACGACCTGCAGCCACATAAGCCAAGTCTAATGCAGCAGAACCTGCACGGCGGTATTGAGCGCCTGCTTCTGTCACATTCAATAAACTTTCAAAATGGTTTTTGGCATAAGAAACAATTTCGCCATCGCGCTTAGCACGATAAGCATGACCCACTGCCAAGAAGGTGTTGTCTAAACTGTCTTTTACATTTACACGAATACGACGTTGATTCATCATCGCACCACGGCCACGGCTCGCAGAGAACAACTCATCTTTTACAGGATCGTAAATAACACCGTGCTGTGTCACACCTTTGTGTTGCACTGCAATCGAAATACAGAAATGAGGGAAACCGTGAACAAAGTTTAGCGTGCCATCTAAAGGATCAATCACCCAACACCAGTCGGCATCGTGACCTTTGCCTTCCTGCATGCCAAATTCTTCGCCCAGGAAGCTGTGATTTTTATAACTTTTGCGTAATGTATCAATGGTCAATTGCTCGAGGTAACGATCTACGCGCGTTACAGGACCATCAATGCCTTTTTCTTCGACTTGTAGATCGAGTTTATGACGATTCTGATGCGCTTTTAAAAGCTCTTGACCAACTGTTTGAGCCGCACGCGCAGCCATCACCACCATAGGTTCCATTGAACACCCACTACAAATTTGAAGAGATTGATAAAGAATAATGCATGAAAGCCCCAATATTTTAGCAAATATTGAGGCTTTTGGGGAAGAAGTGTTGCTAAAAATTAATTCAATATAGATTGATGCAGTATTTGCCAAGCATTTTGCATTGATTTTTCAATGCCTTGTGCATCTAAACCTGCCTGTTGCAGCATTTGACCATGTGTCGCCTGTTGCATAAAGCTATCTTCTAAACCTAAATGAATAATTGGTTTAACAATTTGTGCCTTTGCCAAGTATTCACTCACGGCACTGCCTGCACCACCCATAATCGCATGTTCTTCAATAGTGACGAATAATACAGTGCTGTCTGCAATCTCAGCTAACAGCTTTTCATCCAATGGCTTCACAAAACGCATATTCACCACACGTACTGCGACATCGTGCTGCTGAGCAAACGCTTCAGCCGCTTCAACTGCCGCTTGCACACGGCTACCAAAAGCCAGCACTGAAATATAGTCATCATATTGTGGATTGAACTGCGCCACAATTTCAGCTTGTCCTAATGGAATTGCAGTCATCTGCTGCTGAATTTCGACACCCAAACCATGCCCGCGTGGATAACGCACTGCTGCAGGGCCGTTATATAAATAAGCCGTGTGCAGCATTTGACGACATTCATTTTCGTCTTTTGGTGCCATAATCACGATATTCGGTACGGTACGCATATAGGCATAGTCGTAAGCACCTGCATGGGTCGGGCCATCTTCACCCACCAAACCTGCACGGTCGATACCAAAAGTAACATCCAGATTTTGCAAAGCGACATCATGAATCAGTTGGTCATAACCACGCTGCAAGAAGGTAGAGTAAATCGCCACCACAGGCTTCAAACCTTCACAGGCCATACCCGCAGCCAAAGTCACCGCATGCTGTTCGGCAATCGCGACATCAAAATAGCGTTCTGGGAATTGTTTGGCAAATTGCACCATGCCCGAACCTTCGCACATGGCTGGCGTAATTGCCAATAATCGTGAATCTTGTTCTGCCTGATCACATAACCACTGCCCAAATACATCAGAATATTTAGGTGCGCTAACTGGTGCAGCTTTGGCATGAATTTTACCAATGGCATGATATTTAATTTGATCAGCTTCTGCAGGCGCAAAGCCTTTGCCTTTTTTAGTGTAAACGTGAATTAAACGTGGGCCTTTACGTTTTTTCAGCGCATTAAACACGTGTGTGAGTTGTTCAACATCATGTCCATCGAAAGGGCCGAAATAATCAAACCCAATCGCTTTAAATAAGTTGTCTGCAGCTTCAGTGGCAGCACAGTGCAAACGTGAGTTGTATGTCCATTTTGGATGCGGCTGCACGTAAGCCTCACCTGTTTCACTGACATAAACCGATTCACCACGCTCCCAAATGGCAGCAAGATGTTTGGCAAAGCCGCCTGTGCTACATGAAATTGACATATCGTTGTCATTCAGCACCACCATCATATCGGCTTGGTGGGCCACTGCATCATTCATGGCTTCAAAAGCCATACCTGCCGTCATAGCACCATCGCCAATAATGGCAACAACTTCACACGGGTTTTGTTGATAACGTCGTGCCAACGCCATCCCCAATCCTGCAGAAATTGCTGTTGAGGAGTGACCAACGCCAAAGGTATCAAAAATAGATTCTTCACGCGCAGGGAATGCAGCCAAACCATCTTTGGCGCGAATGGTGGTGAGTTGCTCGCGGCGTCCTGTTAGGGCTTTATGCGGATAAGCCTGATGACCGACATCCCAAATTAAGCGATCGTGTGGGGTATTAAAGCAATAATGCAGCGCAACGGTCAGTTCGATCACGCCTAAGTTTGCGCCAAAGTGTCCTCCACTTTGACCTGCGGCATACAAAATGAATTGACGTAACTCATCTGCCACCTGTGGAAGCTGGCTTTGCGCGAGTAAACGTAATTGCTGCGGATGGTCAATCTCATCGAGCAATGGTGTTACAGGGCGTTGAGTTGGAATTTCTGTATACAGCATATGTGGCAAAGCCTTCTAAAGCCTGGCAAATCCTAAGCGAGGTCAATGGGAATTACTCGATCATATAACCGAATGGTATTACCTTCAATCAGCCACATTTCTAGCGATGTAGTTTTGAGCAGTGATTTCAGTTGGGCACACGTTGGGTGGGTAGATTATCCTGAATAATCTAACTATTTATCAACCATTATCGTGCGCTTTATACAAAAAAGAAAATCTTCTGTATAAATTCGTGTTCGCTATTCTACTAATGTCTGAGCATTACGCTATACTTTAAACAATTTATCGACTATTTCACGAGTTAAACAGTGCCGATTAAGTTTGTCGCAACCTCACGATTACCGACCGCATTTGGTGAATTCAACATTACGGTATTTCAAGATCCTGAAACTGGCGAAGAACACGTGGCATTATCCAAAGGTTTGGACACTGCGCCAACCCAGCCCGTTCTGGTACGGATTCACTCAGAATGTTTAACTGGCGATGCTTTCGCGTCTTTAAAATGCGACTGTGGCCCACAGCTTCAAGCCACTCAACGTCTGATTAATGACGCAGGACAAGGTGTGATTTTATATTTACGCCAAGAAGGTCGCGGGATTGGCTTGACCAATAAAATTCGTGCTTATGCCCTGCAAGATCAAGGACATGACACGGTGGATGCCAATTTAATGCTGAATTTACCTGCCGATGCACGTCGCTATGATATGTGCAGCATTATGCTAGATCATTTGCAGGTTAAAGCTGTGCGCTTAATCACCAACAACCCTTTGAAAATTCAAGCATTACAGGAACAAGGGATTACGGTGGTAGACCGTGTGCCTTTAACTGTGGGTCTAAATCCATTCAATGAAGAATATTTGCAAACCAAACACGAACGCATGGCGCACATGTATGATAAAGGTGACTTCTGAGTCACCTTTTAATTTTTGAATTAAATAATTTCTACTCAACTTACTTAAATCGTCATCGAAAAAATACGATTATTCGGCATACGGCGTTTTAAACGCAAATCAAAGGCCATACAAATATTGCGCACAAAAGGTTTACCTTTTTCCAAAATCTGAATGTGCTGATCTTGAATGAGCAGTAATTCATCTTCCTGCATTTCCTGTAACTGTTGCAGCACTTGCTCAATTTCAGGAAATGCCAATTCTGGACTGGCCCACGACGTTTCAAAGCTGCACATTAAATTTAAAATATGCTGACGTATTACCAAATCTTCCCGATCCAGCACATGCCCTTTAAACACAGGAATTTCATTGCAGGCTAAACGGGCATAATAGTCTTCAATGCTTTTTTCATTTTGCGCAAAGCTATACCAACTGTCGCTAATAGATGAAACACCCAAGCCAATCATAAGCTGCGTTTTAGATGCGGTATAGCCCATAAAATTACGGTGCAAGGTACCATTTTTAAACGACTGATACATACCATCACGTTCTAAGGCAAAGTGATCCATCCCAATTTCATGATAACCATAGGCCAAAAGACGCTGTTTGCCTTCTTCATAGCACTGACGTTTTAATTCATCTTTAGGTACATCTTCATCTTTAAAACCACGCTGCCCATTGCCTTTAATCCATG
Source organism: Acinetobacter sp. YH12211 (assembly GCF_013418015.1). Lineage (NCBI taxonomy): Bacteria > Pseudomonadati > Pseudomonadota > Gammaproteobacteria > Moraxellales > Moraxellaceae > Acinetobacter > Acinetobacter sp. YH12211. Next base: position 8,224 of record NZ_VPCW01000007.1, on the reverse strand, counting down.
GCACATGCGCATAACTGTAAAATGCCAAACGGTCTGGCATTAAACGTTGGGTCTGCTCAATGGTATTCAGTACATCGTCTAGATTTTGAAAGGGCAAACCAAAAACCAAATCATGTGAAATAGAATCATAGCCAATTTCACGCGCCCACTCGGTCACACGTTGCACATGCTCAAAAGGCTGCATCCGATGAATGGCGCGCTGCACTTTTTCATTATAATCCTGCACGCCATAACTGACCCGACGAAAACCCAAGTCATATAAGGCCTGTAAATGTTCGCGGGTGGTGTTATTGGGATGACCTTCAAAACTAAATTCGTGCTGTTCTGCCACTTTGGCTTTTGCCAGAATGCCTTGAATGAGCTGCGTCAAATGTTCGACAGAAAAGAAAGTTGGTGTGCCACCGCCCAAGTGAATTTCTTTAATGATGGGAGTGCTTTCGAGCAATTGGCAATATAAGTCCCACTCTTTTAATAACGCCTGAATGTATGGCTGTTCAACTTCATGGCGTTTGGTGACACGTTTATGACAGCCACAAAAAGTGCATAGACTTTCGCAAAATGGCAAATGAATATACAGACTAATGCCTTCGCTGGCATTAGATTCATCAAAAGAACGCTTCAGCGTCTGCTGCCATGCCTCGGCTGAAAAAGTAGCATCATCCCAATAAGGTACGGTTGGATAACTGGTATAACGTGGTCCAGGCACATTGTATTTTTGAATTAAAGAATTTGCCTGCTGTGTCATCCACTCTGCCCCATTCAGTTAATTGCTGCTGACTAAAATTTAGATTGTAAAAACTATTGTGCTGAGCTTAGGCATGGAAATCAACCTAGTCTTTTGCTCGGAATACATGCTGAAATACAAAGCACCTTGCACAATTGCCTGAGCGATTTGCAGCAAACTGGATAAACCCCTTAATTTTTAGACAGTTTTATGTTTTGATGTAAGCCATTTTATTTTTATCCTGAGGTGGCCATGTCGCATCCTACTCACGCGGATATTCAACGTGTACGTGAATTTCTTCTCGATTTGCAGGCGCGAATTTGTGCGGCTTTAGAACAACAAGAACAGGCAGGTGGCGGAAGCGCACAGTTTGAAATTGATGACTGGCAACGTCCTGAAGGTGGCGGTGGTCGTTCCCGTGTCTTACAAAACGGTACAGTCATTGAAAAAGGCGGGGTGATGTTTTCGCATATCAATATTTCAAAACTGCCTGCTTCTGCAACTGAGCGTCATCCCAATATTGCAGGCGTACCTGCGCAAGCGATGGGTGTATCATTGGTAATTCACCCGAAAAACCCGCATGTACCCACCTCGCACGCCAATGTGCGTTTATTTGTCGCTGAACCTGAAGGACAACCGCCAATTTGGTGGTTTGGTGGTGGTTTTGACCTGACACCATTTTATCCAAATGATGAAGATGTGTTGGCATGGCACCAAACAGCACATGACTTATGTGCGCCTTTTGGCGATCAAGTCTATGCAGAACATAAACAATGGTGTGATGACTATTTTTATTTAAAGCACCGTGATGAACAGCGTGGCGTGGGTGGTTTATTTTTTGATGATCTGAATCAATGGGACTTTGACACCTGTTTCAACTATATTCAGGCGGTGGGTAACGGTTATTTGGCTGCAATTCTGCCTATTTTTGAGCGTAATCGTGACAAAGCCTATACCGAAGCACAACGTGAGTTCCAGCTTTACCGTCGTGGACGTTATGTGGAATACAATCTGGTCTATGACCGTGGCACTTTATTTGGCTTGCAGACAGGTGGACGGATTGAGTCCATTTTAGTCAGCTTACCGAACTTGGCGGGATGGTCGTACCGTCCTGAATGGGCAGAAGATTCCGCAGAGAAAAAACTCACTGACTATTATTTAAAACCACGCGATTGGTTAAATCTCAAGACGAGTTAAAGCTCGCGACTGGTGAAACCTTGCTACATCGCAGTGTAAAAAAGATCACATTCAAGGTTCAAAAAAGCGATTCTTCCACGAATCGCTTTTTTACTTACAAACTTTATTGCTTATTTTCAAATCAATAAATATGCACAGCATGAATTAACTGTCATGATAGTGCGGATGGATTTTAATAGATGATGTGACCGCGCACCCTATTCGACCATGCACAAATAGGATTTAACTATCCATACATCAAACCATGAGTCAAAGGCGAATTCATCAAACTGTCAAAGCCTTATGTCACACTGCGCCACATCTGTCAGGAGATCCGCATGTTTAGCCCGCTGTTCAAACACAAAATCTTTTTATTTTGGGCAACCTTTGCCATGTTACTTGGCTCAATTTGCATGACCTTTATTTTTGAAAGTCATCTTTCAGATGGCTTAGCCATTAGTAGCAGCATTTTAGCGGGCATTGCCATGTTCGTGATTGCCACTATTTTGGTATTAGAAACCGTTTTAGAGATTTGTAATCCTTAAGTCCAAAGACTCCCACCGTTTTATACCACCATAGGCTTTAGTCCGCGCTGAATTTGACGTATATTGATGCACATTTCAGCACATGGATTTTGGCAAATGCGCAAACAATTTGCCGTGATTGGCAACCCAATTGAACAATCACGTTCTCCTGAACTGCATCATGCCTTTGCAGAAAAAACAGGCATTGACCTGCAATACAGCAAACGCCTTGCCCCTCTTGATGGTTTTAGAGACAGTGTTGCAGACTTTTTTAATCAGGGCGGTGTAGGCATGAATGTAACCGTGCCTTTTAAAGAGCAAGCATTTGCCCAATGTGGCGTATTAACCGAACGTGCCAAAATTGCCAAAGCAGTCAATACCTTGTGGATGCAAGATGGTGTTTTGCATGGCGACAATACCGATGGTCAGGGTTTGGTTGATGCCATTCGTGCTTTGGGCTGGAATTTAGAGCACAGTGATATTTTGATTATTGGCGCTGGTGGTGCAACCCGCGGGGTAATTTATCCGTTGGTACAAGCAGGCGCAAAAAAAATTGTGATTGCCAACCGCACCCTTGCCCGTGCTGAACAACTGGTTGCTGACCTACAAGCTGCCGTACCGCAAGCAGAATTACAAGCCATGGCACTTACCGATTTAATAGGTCAATTTGATTTAGCCATTAATGCGACGTCTGCCAGCTTAACGGGAGATGCCCTCACCTTGCCTGAGTGTTTGCAGTTTAATTTTGCTTATGAAATGGCTTATGGCAAACCTTCGAGCTTTTTAGAACAAGCCAAAGCGCGTGGCGTACCGACATCGGAAGGTTTTGGCATGCTGGTCGGACAGGCGATTGAATCTTTTTATATTTGGAATGGCGTGAAACCTGAATTAAAAGATTTCCTCTAAATCATCACCAAATAAAAATAGCCCTTGAGCAGCAAAGGGCTATTTTTTTATTTAAACTGGGCAATCTTGTTGAACGCTGATTGCCCATTTTCACCCACGGTTTATTTTACAAATTTCTGCATATCTTCATACACATCCATATATAACTCATAATCAATCTGTTCAGCCTGATCTTCAGTTAAAGTGCGAATTGAATTTTGGCTCAATTTGCCCTGCTGACGATCAACATACGTCTGCCCCAAAATGTGTGCCGTTTTCTTTAAATTCTCCAAGTCAGGCACATCCCAATCATAAGCTGCTTCATAGGCTTTTAAATATTGCTGAGCAAATATCTGTTGTGGTTGCTTGTATTGCTGTTTCAGCTTACGCTATTCAAGTGCGACTTTATTTTCATCGACTGCATCTTCAGTCAAATTATTGATACGACGACCAATTGCATTATTAAATTGCTCATCTTCTTCTAAATGATGCTTGGCTTGTAAGGCTTCAATCCGTTTTAGCGCCGTACCTTTCGGGTCATAGTAGCGCTCATCACTAAACCAATAGGCATACACTTCTGCCATTTCCTGCAAGGTTTGTGGACTAAGATTTTTTACCCACGCACTTTGCTCTGCTGCCATGTGCACTAAAAATAAAGTCTGATAAGTCTGACTAAAAGATTCTGTTTGTTGATAGGTTTTTTGTGCCAACTGCGCTAATTCTTCATCATAACTTAAGGCGGGTTTTGCAGTGGTCTTATCTTTATTTTCTGCAGTTTCCTGCTCCAAGGTACGCCCTAAATTTGTCACCCATTTTTCTAAAATTGAGTCTTTACTAACTTCTTGAATGGATTTGGCTTGACGCAGCGCACTACGGTCAATTTTGCTGGCTTGCCCATAATTCGCAATGCTGACATCGTTATACACATGAATTGTGCCGTAATTTTCGCGTTTAAATTGCAGTGCATAATCAATTTTTGCAGCACTCCCCTGATCATCTAAAGCCACATCAATTTGCATCGGTGTTTTTTTATCTTTAGGTGTAGCATTCATAATCTGTTGAATTTCAGCCTGATGTTTTTGCCACAAAGCTGCGAAAGCAGCGGCATCGACCAATTGTTCCGAACGATATGGTTCAAAAACTTTAGCTAGCTTTTCTTGCGGTGAAGCAAAGTGCTCATCCAATACCGATTGTGCCTGCTCAGCACGATTTGGACTAAATGCTTCTAATTCATAGGCATAAGCACAGTAGGTTAAATCCCCGACTTTGGCTGTTTTTGCTGTTTCGATCAAACGCTGACAGTCTTGTTCGCTTAGCATACTTGCGGTGGTTGCTGAATCTTCAGCCTGCTCAGCCGCTGCCTGAACGGCTTGTTCAGCCGCAAGCGTGGCATCTTCACGAGCATCTGCTGAATAATCTGCTGCGTTATTCGCTGTCGTTTCAGTTGCATAAAACTTCTGACTGACCAAATCACGCAAAGCAAGGGTGGCTTGATAAGCCACAAAAGCCTCTTGGCTCATACCATAATCTTCAGCAGTTTCATTGTGTTTTAAGTAGTCTTCAGCACTTTCTTTGGCTGATGTATCTTGTGTAGTTTCAACTTGCTCAGTAGCATCTTCAGTTGTGGTCGCCTGCCCCAATACGGTCTGTTGCAAATACGGTGCATTGACCTGATCAAACATGGCAAGCTGCAGCAACATATCTTCCAAGCTACTGTTCAAACGTATTTTTTCACTAATTTTTTGCTGACGTTCTTGTGCAGTTAAAGATAATTTTTGAATGTGATTAGAATCTGCCAATACATACGGCACCGCATTCATGGCTTTTAAATATTCGGCAAATTGTGCCACTTTAATCCGCTCAAAATCGGCTTTGTATTTAGAAAAGTCGATATAGGCAAAGTCATTTTGACTATCTTTATTTACCAAATAAGGCAACAAAGAAAAATAATTGGTATAGAACTTATATTCATTAAAATCGACCACCATCGGTACTTTCATTTGCACCAAAAGTGTCGGTTTTTCATAACGTGCTGCCACATTCAAAGCAGCAATTTTTTGCCGATAATGCACCGAGCCATCGTAGCTAAACTGAGTGTCATTCAATACATTCAACACAAAATTAAAAGGACTCGATTTTTCGATTGCCCCTGCAGCATAGGAAGCAGAGTTTTGTTCCTTAGCCATTGCCGTATATAAGTTTTGTTTTTCTTGTGTACTTAAACGGACTTTTTGCTGTTTTAAATACTGATCTAATTGCTTTTTAAGTACAGGATCGAGTGTAGCAGGAGCCGCTACTTTTGGTATTGCTTCAACTAAATTGCTCTGTACCCGTAATTTGCCCTGAAAGTCATAACTTGGCGTTTCAAAGATGGCATTTAACCCTGTAATTGCCTTTTGTTCTATACTTGCCGTCTGATTGGAATTGGTCTTAATGACATGCTGCGAACAACCTGTAGCAGCTAAACTAAAAAGACATAAAGATAAATATTTTAATTGTATCTTCATTGCTAAACACCTTATATTCATTATAGATTGGTCTGTTCAAACATATAGATTATGATACATTGTAACATAACACTTCATTCGTTTTTGTAAGGTGAATAATTTTCACTATTCGCATTTCTGACATTTTTATTCGCTATTCTTATCAATGTTTTTTGATCATGAGTGTGAATAATCAACATATCGATACAGATAATCCAAAACTATTTCTAAATTAGGATTAAGACTATGCCAGCATATAAAGCCCCATTACACGATATTCGTTTCTTAATGAACGAAGTGCTTGATTACCCGACCCACTACAAAAATCTTTCTAACGGTGAACTTGCGGACGCAGATACAGTCGATATGATTTTGGAAGGTGCAGCAGATTTCTGTGAAAATGTACTTTCTCCTCTTAATCAATCAGGCGATGAAGAAGGCTGTCATTTTGAAAATGGCAATGTGACCACACCGAAAGGCTTTAAAGAAGCCTATGACCAATTTGTGCAAGGTGGCTGGCAAGGTCTGTCTTACCCTGAACAATACGGCGGTCAAAACCTGCCAATGTCGCTAAACCTCATCAAATCTGAAATGATGGGTACAGCAAACTGGTCATTCCAAATGTATCCAGGTTTAAGCGTGGGTTGTATCAACACCATTATGCAATTTGGTACAGACGCGCAAAAAGATACCTATTTACCGCACTTGGTTGCAGGTACTTGGTCAGGCACCATGTGTTTGACTGAACCACAATGTGGTACCGACTTAGGTCAGGTAAAAACCAAAGCAGAACCACAAGCTGATGGTACTTATGCAATTTCAGGCACCAAAATCTTTATTTCTGCAGGCGAACATGACCTGACTGAAAACATCATTCATATTGTGTTAGCGCGCCTCCCAGATGCACCTGCAGGCACGAAAGGTATTTCATTATTTATCGTACCGAAATTCTTGCCAACAGCAGAAGGTACGGTGGGTGAACGCAATCCTGTCACTTGTGGCTCAATTGAACACAAAATGGGGATTCGCGCGTCTGCAACTGCAGTCCTAAACTTTGACAATGCCGTGGGTTATTTGATTGGTGAACCACACAAAGGCTTACATGCCATGTTTACCTTTATGAATACTGCGCGTATTGGTACAGCAATTCAGGGGATTTGCCATGCAGAATTGGCATTCCAAGGTGCATTGCCGTATGCCAAAGAACGTATGTCAATGCGTGCGCTTTCAGGTAAAAAAGACCCTGAAAAAGTAGCTGATGCAATCATTCACCATGCCGATGTACGTCGTATGCTCTTAACGCAAAAAGCCGTAGCAGAAGGTGGTCGTGCCATGATTTATCATGCTGCACAATTGGCAGATAAAATGAACGACGCTTTAATGCGTGGTGATACTGCTGCTTTTGAAGCGCATGATGACCATTTAGGTTTCTATACGCCAATCTTAAAAGGTTTCTTAACTGAAATGGGTTATGAAGCTGCCAACCACGGCATGCAAGTGTACGGCGGTCACGGCTATATTAAAGAATGGGGCATGGAGCAAATTGTACGTGATTCACGTATTTCTACCTTATATGAAGGTACAACTGGCGTTCAGGCGCTCGACTTGATTGGTCGTAAAGTGTTGTTAAGCTCTAAAGGTAAAGTGATTCGTGACTACACCGCTGAAATTTTGAAATTCTGTGGTCAGCATGCACGTAACAAATACATGCGTCGTTTTGCATGGGACTTAACCAAGCTATGTGCTCAATGGAACGCATTAACCGTGCGCATTATGTTGGCAGCACGTAAAGACCGTGACATCGTATCCAGTGCTTCAGTAGACTTCTTGATGTTCTCTGGTTATGTGATGATGGCTTATTTCTGGGCGCAACAAGCGGCTGTGGCTTCGACCAAATTGGCTGAAGGCAATGGTCAGGAAACACCTGAGTTCTATAAAGCCAAAATCAAAGTTGCAGATTTCTACTTTGAGCGTTTATTGCCACGTACCCAAGGTCATGCAGAAGCAATGGTCAATCCATCTAAAACCATGACTGCATTAGCACCAGAACATTTTAGTTTTGACTACTAAAATATTCTAAGCAGATGTAAATCAAAAGAGCGCGTAATGCGCTCTTTTGGTGTTTACTTCAGAAAGTCAGTACTCGAATCTACACATCAATTAAAATTACTTTTAATGTGCTGTTGGAAAACCATGAAATACCCACTGAATCAGATATAAAATCAGAAAAATTAAAATCACTAGACATAAAATTTCTAGTCGTTTCATTCAATTCGCTTCTTAGCCTTGTCTTCTAGCAACATAAGCTGTCATTAAAAAGTAAACATGTATTCTTTTCCGAATTGGTTTGATACTCTCTCCACCCATTGCTCTATTTTATCAGCTGTCATGACTTGAAAATCTCGCCAATAATATTTCATCTGCTTCCA
>NZ_VPCW01000076.1:0-1039 GCF_013418015.1 Acinetobacter sp. YH12211 | reverse complement strand
AGGCTTTGTTGCATAAACATTCAAAAGCCGAATTTTCCCCAAGCCGTTCAAATTTAAGTGACAACTCGGGTATGCGGTCTACCTAATTCCGTGAATTTATTTAATACTGCTACACGTGCATGTATTTCATTGACCTGACTTTGAAAATGTCTTGCACTGAGTTTCTCTCCCAATAATTTGATGCAATGCATCTTGGTTTCCACCAAACTGCGACGATGATAGCTCGACCATTTTTTCCATCGTGTCCTGCCTAAATGTTTAACCGTTTGAAGTAATTCATTGCGCTCTAGTGAGTGAGGCTTAGTATCTTTCCAGGGTTTAGCATTTTTTCTGGGTGGAATCACCGCATGGGCATGCCGATCGGAAATTACCTGCCGGCAGTGTTTCGTGTCATAAGCCCCATTCGTATAGACCGAATCAATTTGCTCATCTTCAGGGATCTGATCAAGTAAATCCCCCAGCACTTGTGAATCGCTAACATTATTTGTCGTCAGCTGAACCGCACGTATTTGCAGGGTTTCAGCATCAATCCCAATATGTAATTTACGCCATTGGCGACGATATTATGGCTGATGTTTCTTACGCTTCCATTCGCCTTCACCTAAAAATTTTAACCCCGTAGAGTCGATGAGTAGATGAAGTCCATCACTGCTTTTTTGATAACGAATTGAAATATCGATATGCTTTTGTCGTTTACAGAGCGTGGAATAATCGGGTGCGGTCCAATTCAAGCCACAGAGCTTAATAAGGCTTTGAACAAAGCCTGTCACCATACGCAAAGAGAGCCGAAATAGAGATTTCATCATGAGGTAGCATTGAATTGCTGAATCGGAATAGGTTTGATTTCGTCCTGGTTTGCCTGTTGATTGTGCATACCATTGGGTCGCAGGGTCAAACCAGATCGAGATATTTCCTCGATTGATTAAAGCTTGATTGTAGGAGGACCAATTGGTTGTACGATAAATTTTAGGTGCGGGCTTATTCATCTAGCAATTATATTGCTGAATAAGCTTTTAGCAGAGGTTTATGCAACAAAGCC
>NZ_VPCW01000075.1:0-1061 GCF_013418015.1 Acinetobacter sp. YH12211 | reverse complement strand
TTCGCCTCCGGGAGATGCGCGCATACTACCATTTTCTCGTCAAAGGAGCTTACAAGCACCACAGATTTGTACTCCTCTGCTACGTCAAGAAGATTTTCAAGGTGCATGCGCATAATGTGAGGCTCATCAATCGTGCAATCATCTTTATTTATCTCACATGGAAGTCTCCCTATGAAATTGCAATTCAAAAACCGATGACTTCGCACTTTGTAATTGTATTCGCTTGCCCCAAGTATGACGCTCATATTCTCCTCCATGGCTCCTAGCACCAATCTATCTTTCTCACTGTCATAGTCGCTTTGTGCAGGATCGCCCACAAGGAAAAGCCTCACATCCACTTTAAGCATACTCACAACTAGGTCAAAGTACCCAGGTGGATACAGCTGCATCTCGTCCAAAATGACCACCTGCCCCTCCGTTAGGAATTCCACTCTTGCTAGGAATGTCTCCAACGTGGTGACTCTCCAGTTCTCTTGCCCTGCTTTGGCTCTCCCGCCGCGCTCGTTCATCCCGACCGTACGCTTGAAGTCTTCAGCCAATGCGCGCCTCGGTGATACGAAATCCAGCGATTTGCCAGCACCATGCTTCAGTAGATTTTTGAACAGCGTACTCTTTCCAGAGCCAAAAGTTCCCACTATTGCATGCAAGCTCAAAGCTGTGTCACGCACAAATTTCTCACGCATATTTCTCTTATTGTTGAAGAGTGCAGAACCCAAAACTCCTGTGGCCCCTTGATGCATGCTATCTGCGAGCATTCCTGCGCGATTCCAATTTGGTTCAAAGTCTATTTTTAAGCCGCAGTTCTCCAGATCTAACAACGCCGATTCGGCGAACATTTTGCCATGCAATGCACCACTCACTAGCTTGCAGCTGGGGTCTTTGCGTCGTCCGCAGAAACTCATATGCTCATCAGAGATATCGAAGCAGAAAGACATTTTGCCACTAGCATTGAGCGTGACCTCTTTATCCCCTAAGTTGCAATGCCCCACAATATCAAAACATTGTAGCACAATCTCTACATGATGCAGATTTAGACCAAGACCAGCTTGCACACTTTCAAC
>NZ_VPCW01000074.1:0-1062 GCF_013418015.1 Acinetobacter sp. YH12211 | reverse complement strand
GGTGGTAACGTTCGTGACTTCAGAGAATTCTCCAGTGATCAATCGAGCGGCTGCCTATCAGTGCATGACAAGGCATCGAACGGCTCTGCACATCTTGTGTCCTGATGCCACTTACACCGCCGCCTGACTTCACTAAAGTATACCTTTCTGCTGCACTCGGGGTGTCGCTTGCTCTAGTTGTTTGGCTGCTCACAAGGAGTACACTACCTGTGGTGGGGGATAGAGATCACAACTTGCCACACGGAGGTTGGTACAGGGACGGGACCAAATCAGTGTTTTACAACAGCCCCGGCCGGCTCAACTCAATAGAGGCTAGAAAGGCTCCGCTACTTGGTCAACCTTGGGCTATCGTCGTGCTGCTAGTACTGCTTATCTGGGCGAGTCACAAGCTAGGAAGGCCTAACTGTAGAGCCTGTGGCGGCTCACACACATGATAGTGTATGTACTTGTGGGACTGAGCGCCTTCTGCATTGTGCTGTATTTGATCTCTCAGGGACAGTCTGACTGTGTGGTGCTAATCACCGGCGAATCAGTGCGCGTGCAAGGGTGCCAAATCAACGGTGAATTCGGAAGTGTGCTATCAAAATTGAAGCCGTTTGGGTGTGGTTCCTTTAGGTCATAAGGTGAATCTGAAATAGTGAGTATGGGAGATTCAACGAAGAAAGCTGAAACTGCCAAAGATGTGGGCACTTCGCAAGAAAAGAGAGAAACGCGACCACTGCCGACTGCTGCTGACTTTGAGGGGAAGGACACATCGGAGGACACTGATGGGCGTACTGCAGATGCTGATGGAGAGATGTCTTTGGAGCGGAGGCTTGACAGCCTCCGAGAATTCCTGCGAGAGCGGAGGGGCGCAATTCGAGTGACAAACCCGGGGTTAGAGACTGGCAGACCAAGATTGCAGCTAGCTGAAAATATGCGCCCTGATCCCACGAACCCGTACAACAGGCCGTCCATAGAAGCTCTCAGCCGGATCAAGCCAATCGCGATCTCAAACAATAGGGCCACATCTGAGGATATGATGCGCATATATGTGAACCTGGAGGGGCTAGGGGTGCCGAC
>NZ_VPCW01000073.1:0-1075 GCF_013418015.1 Acinetobacter sp. YH12211 | reverse complement strand
GGCGGATTCAAGCGGCAAGTGCAACAGTATAAAAACCAGCCATAACTTCACTCGGTGTATACCAACCTAGTGTTTTTCTAGGACGATGGTTGAGTGCAAATTCTATCTGCTCTATTTGTTCGTTTGACACGTCATCAAACGATGATGATTTTGGCAGATATTGACGGATTAAACCATTCGTATTTTCATTTCTAGCTCGTTGAATAGACTTGTAAGGATCAGCAAAATACGTCTCTATGCCAACATCAGTAATTCTTTTGTGTTCGGAAAATTCTTTGCCATTATCAAATGTTACACTATAAGCATGGCTCATTTGTAAACGATCTAATGCACAAGTAATCGTTTGAGAGGATGCTCTCGTTGGCCCTAAATGAACAATATGTACATACAGGCTCTTTCGATCAACGAGAGTCAATAAAGCACCTTTATGATGTTTACCAATCACCGTGTCACCTTCGAAATCTCCTAAACGTTGTCGTTGATCAATGACCTGGTCTCGGCAGTGAATACTTGTTTTATCAATGATTTGACCCCTACGATCCGTGTTTTTGTAACCGCGTTTTCGATATTTCTTCTGATGCCTTAAGTGTAGATGAAGTTTACCGCCTTTTGATTTATCTTGATAAATGTACTGGTAAATCCACTCATGTGAAGGTACATCCAGCCAACCGCGTTGTGTTAAAGCACCTGAAATTTGTTCTGGTGACCAGTCCAAACCAATCAAATAATCAATATAAGCGAAGGCAAATGCTGTCATTGATGATGAAGGACGATACCGTCTTTGACTTGCAAATTTAGCTGCCTGTTGAGCTCTATATCCACGTTGTCCAGTATTTCTTTTTAATTCACGGTAGATGGTTGATCGTGAACGTCCTAACTCCCGAGCAAGGGAGGCGATTGAACTTTTACTTTTCAAAGTAGCATAAATTTCGTATCTTTCATCTTGAGAGAGTTGGGTGTATTTCTTCATTGTGTGCTTTCCAATTGCGAGTTGAAAAAGTCTAATGATTCTATGAATACACCTAACTTTTTCAACTGACTACAAATGTGTTGCACTTGGGATTTGAATCTGCGA
>NZ_VPCW01000072.1:0-1082 GCF_013418015.1 Acinetobacter sp. YH12211 | reverse complement strand
TAAGCTGTCATTAAAAAGTAAACATGTATTCTTTTCCGAATTGGTTTGATACTCTCTCCACCCATTGCTCTATTTTATCAGCTGTCATGACTTGAAAATCTCGCCAATAATATTTCATCTGCTTCCATACCATCTCGATTCGATTTAACTCAGGGCTATAAGCTGGAATAAAATACAAATTCGTCGAAAAGTTACTTTTAAGTAGCTCTCTGTAATCAGCCATCTTTTTACTTCTATGAATCGAGGCATTATCAACAATAAGAACCAATGGAAGGTTATAAGTCTGTTTTACTTGTTGAGCTATTCCAGTTAAATAGGCATAAAACCAAGTGCTTGTAACTGACTCTTGTAAACAACTTGTCACCAGTTTCCCCGTTGAAAGCAAACACCCCATGACATTAACTCGTTTTAATCTTATTGCATCAACCGCATGAACATCACCTATCTTTGTCCACGCATAGCGGTTATCAGGTGTAGATGAAAACCCTGTTTCATCAACATAACCTAATATAATTTCACCACGTGCCGCTTGCTCTCGTAATTTTTCAATCTGCTGTGTTGCTTGTTCAAATGCAATCGGATCTCTTTTTTTTCAAGCTATGACGGGTACGCTTGAAGACCATACCTGAATCACGTAAAAACTTACGAATGGTTTCAACAGACACGGACACTTCGTATTCTTCATGTAGTTTGACTCGGATTTGTTCTGCATTGAGTGGACTTGTATTGACCCAATCTAGGATTTTCGCCTGATAGTCTGAGATCAATGTATTGGGCCGACCTGAGCGATGACCTTCTTTAATCGATTCAAACTCATACAATTCCCAACGTCGGCGTTGTAGCCTTATGGTTTCTGGGATACGTTCTTGTAGAGTGGCAACTTCCGCAACACTTTTACCTTCAGAAAGCCAGAGAATAGTTTGGGCACGTTGTCTTTCACGCCAATGTTTTGCATGCTTGGCCAGAAAAATGAGTCGTTCTCGCTGTTCTAAACTAAGTGGTACAGAAACAATTCGAGGCATGTGTGAACATCTGTTAACTAAAAAAACTTTTTCGCATGATTAGTTATTTTTGTCAACTTA
>NZ_VPCW01000071.1:0-1113 GCF_013418015.1 Acinetobacter sp. YH12211 | reverse complement strand
TTCGTATGACTATGTATTCATCATACGATACCTACCTTAAGGTAGGTGGGTTTCCCCATTCAGAAATCTCCGGATCAAAGGATATTTGCCGCCTCCCCGGAGCTTTTCGCAGGCTATCACGTCTTTCATCGCCTCTGACTGCCAAGGCATCCACCACATGCACTTAATTACTTGACTATACAACCCCAAACAGTCGTTAACCCCTACAAGTAGGATTAAGACAATTAAATAAATAATCAATGATTTATTTAATCTACAGTTCAAAGTCTCGTGCACTTAAGCACTGTACAGCTTCAATCTAAATTCATATACCAAAACGCTTGATTCAGTTAATTTGCTAGTTCTCATTTCAATTCGTAATTAAATCGTAACACCGAAGCATTACTGTCAATCTTGAATTAAATGAGTTGAACAATTTATTTCAGACTCAATTTTTGCCAATCTGTTAATGAATTAATGCGTCTTCGTCAGATCGCACTAAATACTGTGATATTTAAATCACAGAACTTAATAAACCATCAAATCTAATCATTCGATCTTTTATTAAGTTCTGCAATCTTTAGCTTAAAGCTCCAGTATATGTGTGCCTGCGCACAGCATAGCTGTTTGCTTAAATTTTAAGGAAAAGCAGTGCTTTTCTGATCTTAAAATTTGGTGGAGACTAGGAGAGTCGAACTCCTGACCTCCTGCGTGCAAAGCAGGCGCTCTACCAACTAAGCTAAGTCCCCAGCTTATCATCTGTGATTCGATGTATCTTCAATTCCTGTAACTTGATTTATTCAATCTAGGTCAAAGTCATGGTGGGTCTGACAAGACTTGAACTTGTGACCCCACGCTTATCAAGCGTGTGCTCTAACCAACTGAGCTACAGACCCTGAGAAAAATCAAAGCATCGCTTTGTATTTTTCGCAAGACAAACGCAGTGCGTAGTATCTGCTACTCAATCCAATTCGAAAACCTCGAATTATCTTTTAAGACACATCGTCATGAAGAACAACTTGTTGTGGATTCTTACCAATCGTCAATCTTTCGTTAAGGAGGTGATCCAGCCGCAGGTTCCCCTACGGCTACCTTGTTACGACTTCACCCCAGTCATCGGCCACACCGTGGTAA
>NZ_VPCW01000070.1:0-1130 GCF_013418015.1 Acinetobacter sp. YH12211 | reverse complement strand
ATCAACAATACAAAAAATTTCTGTAAAATCATACATGGTAGTTAGAGCCTTTGGGTTGTGTCGTAACTTTCTAAATGGCTCTAACTACCTTTTTTTCAAGGGCTTTTCTTATCCGTAATTCGGGTTAATATAGATGCAATGCAAATACAACACAGATGGATTGGTCAGCAAATGTTAAAACAAAGTGTGTTTACCATGGCAGCAATGCTTATCAGCTTCAATACGATGGCAGCCAACACCGTGGTAGAAATGACAACCAGCATGGGCAATATTGAAATCGAACTGTTTAATGACAAAGCCCCAGTTTCTGCAAAGAACTTTGAAAATTATGCCAAGTCAAACTTCTATAACGGTACGATCTTCCATCGTGTTATCCCAGGCTTTATGGTGCAAGGCGGTGGTATGGATGCCAATATGCAAGAAAAGCCAACCAAAGCGACCATTCGTAATGAATCAAGTAATGGATTGAAAAATACCCGTGGTACCTTGGTGATGGCACGTATGAATCATCCTGATTCTGCCAGCAGCCAATTCTTTATTAATGTGGTAGATAACGATTTCTTAAATCGAAGTCCACGTAACGCAGGCTATGCGGTATTTGGTCAAGTCACTAAAGGTATGGATGTTGTCGATAAAATTGTAAAAGTACCAACAGGCAACTATGGCATGCATCAAAATGTACCGAAACAAGCGGTAAAAATACTCAGTGTGAAAGTGAAAGAGGCTGCCCCAACAAAATAAGCGGATTTAGATTGCAAAAATATGAAAAACATATTTTTAATTTAAAATTATAGGGTTAGTGCGAGTTTTGTGTGTTTTTGAACTAAAATAGTGCGTAAAAATCCAACACTCGTGAAAACAAGCAGTTAAAAGCACTTGCACGTGTAGGAAATTGCCCTATAATGCACTCATCCCGACGCGAAACAGCCTACAAACTTAGCTCACAGGGTTAAGTTGTAGAGAATTTTTTGCGTTAAAATTTCTACTGACGAGGTAGAAGTTGAGATCATTAAGAGATTATGAAGAACAACTTGTGTGGATTTTTACTGATTGATCGATCGAACATATTTCATTGATTGATTGGTTTAAATTACTCGAAGTTTATTTGAGCGAAATTTAAGTCAGAAAAT